>NZ_JBFAIU010000110.1:0-21669 GCF_040654855.1 Asanoa sp. NPDC050611 | reverse complement strand
CAGCTCGAGGGGTTGAGGGGGCGGTAGCGGCCCAGCCATTCCGCCAGTTCGTCCGCCGGCATCGGGCGGGCGTAGAACCAGCCCTGCGCGACGTGGCAGCCCACCGAGCGCAGCAGGCGCCACGTCCGTTCGTCCTCCACGCCCTCCGCGACCACCCGCAGGCCCAGCGCGCCGGCCAGGTCGATGACCGTGCGGACGATGGCGTGATCGTCGGCGTCCGTGGCCATGCCGAGGACGAACGACCGATCGACCTTGACCTCCGTCAGCGGCAGCCGGCGCAGGTGCTGCATCGACGAGTAGCCCGTGCCGAAGTCGTCCAGGGCGATCGCCACCCCGAGCTTGGCCAGCTCCGAGATCGTCGCGAGCACGCGCCGCGGGTCGGCCATCAGGGCGCCCTCGGTGATCTCCAGCTGCAACTGGGCGGGGGAGACCGCGAAGCGGGCCAGGCGCTCCTTGACCTGGTCGACGATCTCCAGCGTGTGCAGGTCCCGGATGCTGACGTTGACCGCCGCGCGCAGGCAGACGCCCGCCGCCTGCCACTTCGCCAGCTGTTCGACCACGTCGTCGACGACCCGGCGGGTGAGCAGGCGCATCACCGCGCTCTGCTCCGCCACCTTGATGAGCTCTTCGGGGTCGACCATGCCGCGCTTCGGGTGCCGCCAGCGGAGCAGGGCCTCCACGCCGACCACGGCGCCGGTCTGGATCTCGATCTGCGGCTGGTAGTACATCGTGATCTCGCCGGCGTCGGGTGCTGCGGCCACGTCCGGGTCGAGCGCGCGACGCAGGTCGCCGAGCAGGCTCAGGCGCTCGGGCGTGTTGTGGTCCGACTCGGGCGCGTAGACGACCACCGTGTCGCGGCGGTGCTTCGCGTCGTACATCGCGACGTCCGCGTGCCGCATCAGGTTGGCGAAGTCCTCGCCGTGCTCCGGATAGAGCGCGATGCCGATCGAACCCGCGACGTCCAGCGGCAGGCCGTCCAGCGCGACGGGCTCCGCCAGCGTCGCGACGATCCGGTCCGCCAGCTCACGCGCGCCGCCGGCGTCGGTCAGCCGCGGCGCGAGGATCGCGAACTCGTCGCCGCCGAGCCGCGCGACCACGTCGTGGCGGCCCACCGTCTGGGTCAGGCGCCCGCTGACCTCGATCAGCAACTGGTCGCCGACCGCGTGGCCGAGCGCGTCGTTGACGTGCTTGAACCGGTCGAGGTCGAGCAGCAGCAGCGCGAAGTGCTGGTCGGGCGCGCCGGCCGCGGCCCGGGCGGCGTGCATGGTCGCCTGTTCCTGCACCTCGGCGAGCAGCGCCTTGCGGTTGGCCAGGCCGGTGAGCGGGTCGAGGCGGGCCAGGTGCTCCTGCTCGGACGACAGCCGCGACATCCGGTAGACGGCGAACAGCGGCACCAGCATCAGCGGGATCAGCGCCACGTTGCGCGCGGCCGGGCCGCCGACCAGCACGGGGGCGAGCAGCAGCAGGGCGCCGATGGAGACCGACTCGAACGCCACGCCGTGGCGGAACGTGTCCCACCAGTTCCCGCCGGCGTGCAGCCGGACGGCGATCGTCACGGTGCCGTACTTGACGACGAACCAGGCGGCCGCGGCCGTCGCCGCCGCGATCACGTCGATCCAGGTCGGACCCGAGCCGGCCGCGAACGCGGTCTCGCCGAGGCCGCGGAGCACGGCTTCGGCCGCGCCCAGTGCCAGCGCGTACTGCGCGACGTTGAAGACCGCCCGCCACGGCGCGTGCCGCAGCCGGATCGACGAGGAGACGACGGCGGCGGCCTGCACCAGCAGCGCGGGGCCGAGCCCCCAGGCGAGCAGGATCGCGAACGTGAAGCAGATCGACGGGAAGACCGCGGAGCTCTGCCGCCGGCCGGGCGGCGCGAACGGCCGGTAGTCACAAAGGACGGCGAGCGCCGCCATCACCCAGAACGTGGCCGGGAGATCGGGCAGCACCTGGGGCAGGTGGCTGATCGACACGGCCGAAGCCAGAACCGCCGACACGATGACCGCGCCGACGAAGGTGTAGAAAGAGGCCGCCCGTTCGGCGGGAACGGAATTACGACGCGCGGCAGCGTCCATCCCACCTCCCCGCTCGCCCCACAAACGCCCCCCAGCGTCCCGGCCGGACCGTCCACTAAAGATCCCACCCTATGGTTGTCATACGCCAACCGAGCGAAACGGACAGAGTCGTAATTAAGTTGGAATACGCGGCAAGCGGGCAGCTATGCGCCGATAGCAGTCAGCTCAGGTCTCGTCACTCACCGCAGCGGCGCGCGCGGCGTCGGGCCCGTCGGCCAAAAGAATCCGCAGGCCAGCCTCGTCGAGGACCGGAACCTTGAGCGACACTGCCTTGTCGTGCTTGGAGCCGGGATTGTCGCCTACGACGACAAAGTCCGTCTTCTTGGATACTGAACCGGTCACCTTGCCGCCCCGGCTCGCGATCGCCTCGGTGGCCTGGTCGCGGGAGAACTCGGCGAGCGTGCCGGTGACCACGACCGTCAGGCCCTCGAGCGGGCGCGGGCCCTCGTCGGTGCGCTCCTCGGCCATCCGCACGCCGGCCGCGCCCCACTTGCGCACCACCTCGCGGTGCCAGTCGACGGCGAACCACTCCTTGAGGCTCACGGCGATCGTCGGACCCACGCCGTCGACCCCGGACAGCTCCTCGACCGACGCCTCGTCGATCCGCTCGACCGACTCGAAGTGGCGGGCCAGCGCCTGGGCCGCGGTCGGGCCGACGTGCCGGATCGAGAGCGCGACCAGGACCCGCCACAGCGGGCGCTGCTTGACCTCTTCCAGGTTGTCGAGCAGCTTGACCGCGTTGCTGCCGAGCGTGCCGTCCTTGTTGACGAAGAACGGGCAGTCGCGCAGCGCCAGCGCGTCGATGTCGAACAGGTCGCCCTCGTCGGTGATCACGCCGCAGTCGAGCAGCGCCGTCGCCGCCTTGTAGCCCAGCACCTCGATGTCGAGCGCGCCGCGGCCGGCGAGCGCGAAGACCCGCTCGCGCAACTGGGCCGGGCAGGACCGGGCGTTGGGGCAACGGATGTCGACGTCGCCCTCCTTGGCCGGGGCGAGCGGCGTGCCGCAGCTCGGGCACTCGGTCGGCATCTCGAACGGCCGGGCGTCGGCCGGGCGCAGCCCGATCACCGGGCCGAGCACCTCGGGGATCACGTCGCCGGCCTTGCGCAGGACGATCGTGTCGCCGATCAGGACGCCTTTGCGCTCGACCTCGCGGGCATTGTGGAGGGTGGCCAGCGCGACCGTCGACCCGGCGACCTTGACCGGCTCGAGCACCGCGAACGGGGTGACCCGCCCGGTGCGGCCGACGTTGACCTGGATGTCGAGCAGCTTGGTGTTGACCTCTTCCGGCGGGTACTTGAACGCGATCGCCCAGCGGGGTGCCTTGCTGGTCGAGCCGAGCCGGCCCTGCAGCGCGATCTCGTCGACCTTGACCACCACGCCGTCGATCTCGTGCTCGACGTCGTGCCGGTGCTCGCCGTAGTAGGCGATGTAGTCGTCGACCCCGGCCAGGTCGTCGACGACCTTCCACCGGTCGCTGGTGGGCAGGCCCCACTTGCGCAGCGACTCGTAGGAGTGGGACTGCGACCTGGGTGTGAACCCCTTGCGGGCGCCGATGCCGTGCACCACCATGCGCAGCGGCCGGGAGGCGGTGATCCGGGGATCCTTCTGCCGCAGGCTGCCGGCGGCCGCGTTGCGCGGGTTGGCGAACGGGGCCTTGCCCTGCTCGACCAGCCCCGCGTTGAGGTCGGCGAACGCGGAGACCGGGAAGTAGACCTCGCCACGGACCTCGAGCAGCTCCGGCACGTCCTTGCCCGCCAGGCGCTCCGGGATGCCCTCGATCGTGCGCACGTTGCCGGTGACGTCTTCGCCCGTGCGCCCGTCACCCCGGGTCGCGCCGCGGACCAGCCGGCCCTTCTCGTAGGTCAGGTTGATCGCCAGGCCGTCGACCTTGAGCTCGCAGAGGAACCGCACCGGCCCGCCGGCGTCGCGGATCGTGCGCTCGGCCCAGGCCGCCAACCCCTCGGTGCTGAACACGTTGTCGAGGCTGAGCAGCCGCTCGATGTGCTCGACCGCCCGGAACTCGGTGGTGAACCCGCCCACCCGCTGGGTCGGCGACTCCGGCGTGCGCAGGGCCGGGTATTCGTCCTCGAGCGCGATCAGCGAGCGCATCAGGGCGTCGAAGTCGGCGTCGGAGATGGTCGGCGCGTCGAGCACGTAGTAGCGGTAGGTGTGCCCGTCGATCTCCTCGGCCAGGGCGGCGTGCCGCTCCCGCGCCTCGGGCGGCGGCTCCTTGCCCGCGGCCGCCGCCTGTGCGGGCGTCACCGGCTGGTCGGGCAGGACTTCCTCGGACACGGCTGACAACCTCCGGACTAGTGCTCTCCAAGCAACCTAGCCCGCCCGTACGACAAAGTCTCAGACCTCGAACACCAGACAGCGCTGCCCAGACCGCCTGGACCTCCGGTCGGCGGAGATCAGGTTTCGAACACCAGACAGAACGGGTGCCCCGCCGGATCTTCAAAGACCCGGAAATCGGCCCCGTCACCCGGCAGGCGCTTGGCGCCCAGGGCGATCGCCGCCGCCTCAGCCGAGTCGATGTCCGACACCAGCACGTCCAGGTGCATCTGCTGCGGGCGCTCCGGGTCGGGCCAGCGCGGCTCCTTCAGGTCCGGCGCTGCCTGGAAGGCGAGCCGGATGTGGTCGTCGGAGACCACCACCCAGCCCTCGCGCTTGTGCGTCACGGGCATGCCGAGCAGCTCGCTGTAGAAACCCGCCAGAGCGGCAGGATCCGGACAGTCGATCACCACGTTGTAGAGACGGCCGATCATGCGGGCCATCTTTCCCTACCGGGGTCGCCGCTACTCCTCGACCAGTCGCCGCCCGGCGTCCCGGCAGGCCGCCAGCACGTCCTTCGCGTACGGGACCGACGCACCGGCCAGCCCGCAGGTGGGCGTCACCACGACCTGCCGGGCCAGGACCGCTGCGCCGAAGCCGAGCTGGCCCCAGACCGCGCGTACCCGATCGACAAGGTCCTTGTGACCCGGCGCGCGTGCCCCGCTCGTCGGCGCCACGCCGGCCAGCAGGCCCACGCCGGCGTCGATGGCCTCGCCCAACGGGTCCAGCGCCGTCACCAGCGAGAGATCAAGGGACAGGGCCGCGGCGCCCGCCGAGACCAACATCGCCACGGGTACGTCCGCCGCGCAGCAATGGAACACCACGGGCGCGCCGACCGCAGACACGAGATCGCGGAGGGTCGACGTGGCGACGGACGACTCCACGGCCCGGTAGGCGCTCAAGCCGCTCTCCGTCGGCACCCGCCCGGCCAGGACCATGGGCAGCGCCGGCTCGTCGACCTGCAGCAGCACGGTCGCACCCGGGAGCCGTCGCCGGACGTCCTCGACGTGCCTGCGCAGCCCTTCGGTCAACGACGCAGCCAGGTCGCGCACCGCACCCGGGTCGCGCAGCAGCCGCCCACCGACCGGCAGGTCGACGTTCGCGGCCAGCGTCCACGGCCCCGCCGCCTGCACCTTGATCACACCGGTGAGGCCGTCACCCTGCTCGGTGAGCTGGTCGAGGTCGCGCTCCAGCAGGTCGAGCGCCCGCCGCAGGTCACGACCCGGCCGCGCCGCGATCCGCCACTGCCCGACGTAGAGCTCGACCGGCAGGTCGACGAGGAACGCCGAGGTGCGGCCGATGATGTCCGCACCAGGGCCGCGGGCCGGCAGTTCCGCGAGGTGCGGCAGGTCGGGCAGCTCGCCCAGCACCATCCGCTGCGCCTCGGCGATGTCGGTGCCGGGCATCGAGCCGACACCCGTCGCGCTGCCGGCCGCCCAGGGCCAACTGTCCTGCTCACTCACGAGGGACGAGCCTACCGATCACCCGCGTACGGGTGACCGGGTGACCGTCCCACCAGAGCCAGAGCACGTCCCGACCGAAGGATTCGACGAGCAGCGCGAACGCGACCAGCAGCAGCACGACGGTCGCGCGGAACGGCAGCACGCCCGCGGTCGCGGTGACCAGCGCGACGCCCTGTGTCGCGGCGACGACCTTGCGCCAGTAGCGGGGCGGCAGCGTGCCGCGCATCCACCGGGTCGACCAGATGCCGAGCACGAACGCGTACCGCATCCCGCCGATCGCCAGCACCCACCAGCCCGCGGCCGGCGCGACGTAGACGCTCAGCACGAGGACCAGGAACGAGTCGGCCTCCATGTCGAACCGCGCGCCGAACGCGGACGTCGTCCCCGTGCGCCGGGCGACCTGCCCGTCGACACCGTCGAGCAGCAGCGCGACGACGACCAGGCCGACGATCGCGCCGACGGCCGGCGCATGCTCGAGGGAGTCGACGACCAGCGCGGCGACCACCCCGATCAAGACCGTCCTGGCGGCCGTCACCCAGTCGGCCGGGCCATACCTCTTGAGTCCGGATGATGACAGTCCGTGTTGGAGAAGAATCATGGTGACGAGTGCGTACGCGACGCCGGTCAACCAACCAGCGGCGCCGATACCGACCGCAGCCCCCACTGCAGCAAGCGCGATGAACTGGGCAAACATGCCGACCAGGGGGCCGGATCGAACCACGCGCATCGTTCCTCCGTGTCGTGAAGCGGCACATGCAGGTACGGGAGATGGGATCGTTCGGTTCATGAACATGACGGAGAGCCACGAGTGAGCCCGACCGAAAGCGCCTTCTGGGTGGTCTCACCAGGCACGGGGGAGATCCGTCCGGTCACCGTCCCGGCCCCTCGCCCCGACGAGGTGCGCGTCCGCACGCTCCGCTCCGGCGTCAGCCGCGGCACCGAGACGCTGGTGTTCCGCGGTGCCGTGCCGGCCAGCCAGCATACGGCCATGCGGGCGCCGTACCAGGAGGGCGATTTCCCCGGTCCGGTGAAGTACGGCTACCTCAACGTCGGCGTGGTCGAGCAGGGCCCCGCGGAGCTGCGCGGCCGGACGGTCTTCTGCCTCTACCCGCACCAGACGGCGTACGTCGTGCCCGCGGTCGCGGTCGTGCCCGTGCCGGAGACGGTGCCGCCGTCCCGCGCGGTGCTGGCCGGCACGGTGGAGACCGCGGTCAACGCCCTCTGGGACGCGCCGCCGCTGGTCGGCGACCGGGTCACGGTGATCGGCGGCGGGATGGTCGGCTGCAGCGTCGCCCGCCTGCTGGCCCGGTTCCCGGGCGTGGACGTCGAACTGGTCGACGTCGACCCGGCGCGGGCCGAGACCGCCGCCGCGCTCGGCGTCGGCTTCGCCCACCCGGACGCCGCCGCAACAGGTCGTGACCTGGTCTTCCACGCCAGCGCGGCCGAGGCGGGCCTGCGCCGGTCGCTGGAGCTGCTGCGCCCGGAGGGCACGGTCGTCGAGCTGAGCTGGTACGGCGACCGCGAGGTGACCGTGCCGCTCGGCGCCGGATTCCACTCCGGACGGTTGTCCGTCCGGGCGAGCCAGGTCGGCATGGTCGCCCCGGCCCGGCGGTCCACCAGGTCCTACGCGGACCGGCTCGCGCTCGCCCTCGACCTGCTGCGCGATCCCGCGTTCGACGCGCTGCTCAGCGCGGAGCACCCGTTCGAGCGACTACCCGAGGTGCTGCCGGACCTGGCGTCTGGCAGCCTGGCCGGGTTGTGCCACGTCATCACCTACGGAGAGTAGAGAAACACATGTTCAGCGTCACGGTGCGCGATCACATGATGGTTGCCCACAGCTTCCGCGGCGAGGTCTTCGGCCCCGCGCAGCAGCTTCACGGTGCGACCTTCCTGGTCGACGCCACGTTCCGCCGGGCCGAGGTCGACGCCGACGGCATCGTCGTCGACATCGCCCTCGCATCCGAGCAGCTCAAGGAGGTCGTGAGCCAGTTCAACCTGCGCAACCTCGACGACGAGCCGACCCTGGCCGGGCTCAACACGACCACCGAGGTGCTGGCCAAGGTGATCGCGGACCGGCTGGCCGAGCAGGCGAAGGCCGGCGCGCTCGGTGCGGGCGGCCGCGAGCTCGCCGGCATCACCGTCACGTTGCACGAGTCGCACATCGCGTGGGCGAGCTACGAGCGATCGCTGTGAACCTTTCGCCGCCGGGCACCGTACACGTCGTCGTGCCGGATGACATCGACGACGCAACGCTCCCGAGCGGCGGGAACGCGTACGACCGTCAGCTGCTCGCCGGGCTGGCGGCGCTCGGCTGGACGGTTCGGGAGCACCAGGTTCCGGCCGGTGCGCCGCTGCGCCCGGTGCTGGACGAGCTGCCCGACGGCGCGCTCACCCTCGTTGACGGCCTGCTGGCACCCGGCGTCCCGGTCGACCGCGTTCGGCGCCTGCACCTCGTCGTGCTGGCACACATGGTCTTCGGTGTCCCCGGCGAGCGCGAGGTCATGACGGCCGCCGACGCGGTGCTCACCACCAGCGAGTGGTGCGCGCGGCACATCCACGAGACCTACGGCGTGCCGGCCACCGCCGCGCCGCCCGGCGTCGACCCGGCCCCGGTGACGCCGCCCAGCGCCACCGGATCCCGCCTCCTCTGCGTCGCCGCCGTCCTGCCGCACAAGGGCCAGGACGTGCTCGCCGACGCACTGTCGGCGCTGCCGGGCGGCGGCTGGGGCTGCCTGTGCGTCGGCTCGCTGGAGCGGGAGCCCGCCTTCGCCGGGGAGGTGCGGCGCGCGGCACCGGCGGGCATGCGGTTCGCCGGCCCGCTGGTGGGTGCCGATCTCGACGCCGCGTACGCCGATGCCGACCTGCTGGTGCTGCCATCCCGTGCGGACTCGTACGGGATGGTGGTCACGGAGGCCCTCGCCCGGGGCATTCCGGTGCTGACCACGACCGCGCAGGGGCTGCCCGACACGCTCGGCCGCGCGCCCGACGGCACCCGGCCCGGCATGCTGGTGCCGCCCGGCGACCCGGCCGCGCTCGCCGCCGCGCTGCGCCGGTGGCTGTCCGAACCCTCCGCCCGCGACGCGCTCCGCACGTCGGCCCTGCTGCGTCGCACGGCGCTGACGGGCTGGTCGCGGACCGCGACGCTGGCCTCCGATGTCCTGTCCACGGTCGCGATGCGGGAGAGCACGAGCAGATGACGAGTGTCCTGATGCCCAGGGTCAGCCCCAACTGGCTGCGCCTGCGTGAAGCCGCCGACGCGGCCGCACGCTCTGCCGAACTGGTCGCCCGGCTGGGCGAGCGGTTCGCCGGCGCGGACCGGTTGGTGATCCACGACCTGGGCTGCGGCACCGGCGCGGCGGCCCGCTGGCTGGCGCCGCGGCTGCCCGCCACCCAGCACTGGATCATGTGGGACCGCGACGGGGACCTGCTCGGCGCGGCCATGTCGGGCAAGCCCGCGGGCATCACCGGCACGACCCGGCAGCGGGACATCGGCACGCTCGCCGCCGCGGACCTCGCCGGGGCCGACCTGGTCACCGCCTCGGCACTGATCGACATCCTGACCACGGCCGAGATCGACGCCGTCGCCGCGGCGTGCGCCGAGGCGCGCGTACCCGCGCTGATCATGTTGTCCGTCGTCGGCAAGGTGGAGCTCGCGCCCGCCGACCCGTTCGACGCGGAGGTCGCCGCGGCCTTCAACGCGCACCAGCGGCGGACGGTCGGCGAGCGCGCGCTGCTCGGCCCCGACGCGGTCACCGCGCTCGCGGACGCGTTCGCCCGGCACGGCGTCGCGGTCACGTTGCGACCCAGCCCGTGGGAGTTGGGCGCCGACGACCGCGACCTGGTCACGGCCTGGTTCCGCGAGTGGCTCGCGGCGGCGGTCGAGCAGGTGCCGGCGCTGGGCAAGCCGGCCGAGGGCTACGCCCGCCGGCGCCTCGCGGAGATCGCCGAGGGGCGGCTCGCCGCGACCGTCCACCATGTCGACCTGCTGGCGATGCCGTGACGACCCTCGCGACGCGGCCGGTCCACGTGCCCGCCGCCAAGACCTCCGTGCCCCGGCCCCGGGCGGCGCTCAAGTCGCGCCTCTGGGCCTGGCTGCGCTTCGTCGCGGGCGTGGGCGTGCTGGCCGTGCTGGTCTGGCGCCTGGGCAGCGGGCCGTTTCTCGACGGGCTGCGCGGCGTCGACGCCACGGCGATCGCGGTCGCCTTCGGCATCGGCGTGGTGACCACGGTGGCCTGCGCGTACCGGTGGGCGCTGGTGGCCCGCGCGCTCGGCGTCCGGCTGCCGCTGCGGGAGGCCGTGGGTGCCTACTACCGGGCGCAGTTCCTCAACACCACGCTGCCCGGCGGCGTGGTCGGCGACGTGCACCGGGCCGTCCGGCACGGCAAGGACATCGGTGACGTGGCGCTCGGCGTACGGGCGGTCGTGGTCGAACGGATGGCCGGATTCGTGGTTACGATCGCGCTTTCTGTGGTAACCCTGGCCGTGTTCCCCTCACCCGTGCGCCGGCACATGCCGCTCGCCGTCGCCGCGCTGGCCGTCGCGGCCCTGATCGCGTACCTGGTCAAGGGCCGGGTAACCAGGATCCTCGGCAAGCGCGGTCGCACCGGGCTGTCGTCGGCCGGCACGGGCATCGGCGTCCTGCTCACCACCGCCGTGGTGCTGGCCGGCCACCTGATCACCTTCCTGGTCGCGGCACGCACCGCCGGCGCGACCGCACCGCTGCACCTGCTCGCCCCGCTGACCCTGCTGGCCCTGCTGGCCATGGCGTTGCCCTGCAACATCGCCGGCTGGGGTCCGCGCGAGGGCGTGGCGGCCTGGGCGTTCGGCGCGGCCGGGCTCACCTCGGCCCAGGGTGTCGCGACCGCCGTCGTGTTCGGCGTGTTGGCGCTGGTCGCGAGCCTGCCCGGCGCCGTGGTGCTGGTGCTTCGTTGGGTGGACCGACGGCGCGCTGCGGAGAAACCGGTAATGCTGGAGCATGAGCTACTGGACAACGGCGTCCACCGGCAACCGGAGTACAGCCATGGCTGAGCGACCTTACATCCTCCTGAGCTGCGCGATGTCCATCGACGGTTACGTGAACGACACCGCCGACGAGCGCCTGCTGCTGTCCAACGCGACCGATTTCGACCGGGTCGACCACGTTCGGGCCGGATGCGACGCGATCCTGGTCGGTGCCGAGACGGTCCGGCGGGACAACCCCCGGCTCGTGGTGAAGTCGCCCGAGCACCGGGCCGCCCGGGTGGCCCGGGGGCAGCATCCCTCGCCGCGCAAGGTGACCGTCACCGAGGGCGGCGGCCTCGACGCGGAGGCCGCGTTCTTCCAGGCGGGCGACGCGGAGAAGCTGGTCTACTGCGCTAGCTCCACGGTGGACCAGGCCCGGTCGCGGCTCAGCCGGCACGCCACGATCGTCGACGGCGGGCAGCCGGTCAACCTGCGCCGGGTCGCCGAGGACCTCTACGCCCGCGGGGTCGGCCGGCTGATGGTCGAGGGTGGTGGCACCATTCACACCCAGTTCCTGACCGAGGAGCTCGCCGACGAGCTGCACCTCGTGGTGGCACCGTTCTTCGTCGGCGACTCGAAGGCACCCCGGTTCGTGGGCGACGGGGAGTTCCCGTGGAGCCAGGAGCGCCGGGCGCACCTGGCCGAGGTCCGCCAGGTGGGCGACGTGGTGTTGCTGCGGTACGCGCTCTCGCCCCGGTTCGGCACCGTCTGATGAGGAGATTGATGGAAGACGCGACGATACGCACCGAGGTATCGGTCCCCCTTCGGTTCCCCGACGGCTACGCCACCACGGCAGAGGTGTTCTCGTTCCACGGGCTGGCCGACGACAAGGAGCACATCGCTCTCGGGCTCGGCGACTGGCGCGGCACCCTCGCCCGCGACGAGGCGCCCCTGGTGCGCCCGCACAGCGAGTGCCTGACCGGCGACGTGTTCGGCAGCGAGCGCTGCGACTGCGGTCCGCAGCTGCGCGAGGCCGTCGAGCGGATCAGCAACGTCGGCGGGCTGCTGCTCTACCTCCGCCAGGAGGGCCGGGGGATCGGCCTCTACGCCAAGCTCGACGCGTACGCCCTGCAGGACACCGGAATGGACACGTACGAGGCGAACCTCGCGCTCGGCCACGCGGAGGACGAGCGTGACTACACGGCCGCCGCGCAGATGCTGCGCGCCCTCGGCGTCGACCGGATCGCGTTGCTGTCCAACAACCCCGACAAGGAGGAGCAGCTCAACTCCCTCGGTGTGACGGTGACGAAGCGGGTGCCGACCCGCGTGCACCTGTCCGCCGCGAACGCCGGCTACCTCGCGGCCAAGGCGCGCCACGCCCGGCGCACGGTGGAACCGGACTGGCTCGCGTCATGAAAAGCCGGATCCTGACCGGTCTGGCGGCGTTCTTCGTCCTGCTGCTCCTGCTCGTCCCCGACGACTTCGCCGCGCTGAGCCCGTGGGCGATCCTGGTGATCCCGCTCGAGGCCCTGGTCGGCGTCGCGGTCGTCGTGTTCCTGCCCGCCCGCGCCCGCACGGTCGTCGGCATCGTGGCCGGCGTGCTGCTGGGCGCGATCACCATCCTCAAGCTGCTCGACCTGGGTTTCGGCGTGACGCTCGCGCGCCAGTTCGACCCGCTGTCGGACTGGTCGCTGTTCCGGGCCGCGTCCGAGTGGGTCTCCGAGTCGTTCGGCAAGACCGGCGCGGTGGTCGCGGTCATCGTCGCGATCCTGCTGGCGATCGCCGTGCCGGTGCTGGCGACGCTGTCGATCCTGCGGCTGTCGCGGGTCGTGGCGGTCCGCCGGTCGCTGGCGCTGCGGGTGGTCGCGGTGCTCGGCGTGGCCTGGGTGGTGCTCGCGCTGCTCGGCGTGCACATCCTGCCCGGCGTGCCGATCGCGGGGCGCTCGACGGCGGCGGCCGCCTACGGGCATGCCGCGCAACTGCGGGAGGACATCGTCGACCTCGCGGCGTACGACCGTGAGGAGCAGACCGACGCGTACCGCGACGTGCCCTCCGCCCAGCTGTTGCAGGGGTTGCGCGGCAAGGACGTCATCTTCGCGTTCGTGGAGAGCTACGGCCGGGACGCCGTGAACTACCCGGAGACCGCGGCGCTGCTGAAGTCCCGGTCGTCCGCCCTGGCCGCGGCGGGCTTCCAGGCGCAGAGCGGCTGGCTGACGTCCTCGACGATCGGCGGCGGGAGCTGGCTGGCCCACTCGACGTTCCAGTCGGGGCTGTGGATCGACAGCCAGCGGCGGTACGGCCGCTTCACGGAGGGCTCCCGCTACACGCTGACGACCGCGTTCTCGAAGGCGGGCTGGCGGACGGTCGCGGTGATGCCGGCCAACCGGCGCGACTGGCCGGAGGGTCGGGTCTACGGCTTCGACAAGGAGTACGACGACCGGACGCTGGGCTACAAGGGCCAGGGTTACGCGTTCTCGTCGATCCCGGACCAGTTCACGCTGCACTCGTTCCAGCGGACGGAGCTGGCCCGGCCGCTGCCTTCGCGGCAGCCCGTGATGGCCGAGATCGACCTGCTCTCCAGCCACGCGCCCTGGGACCCGGTGCCGCCGATGATGGACTGGGACACGCTGGGCGACGGGTCGACGTACCCGGGCAACGGCGGGCGGGGCGGCAACCCCGGCGAGATCGACAACGAGTCGGCGACGAAGGTCCGCGACAACTACCGGCGGACGGTGGAGTACTCGGTCGACAGCCTGGTGTCCTACATGGAGAAGTACGGCACCGACAACACGGTCCTGGTCATGCTGGGCGACCACCAGCCGTCGCCGATCATCACGGGGCCGGACCCCAACCGCGACGTGCCGATCACGGTGATCGCCAAGGATCCGAAGGTGCTGCCGCGCATCTCGAGCTGGGGCTGGTCGCCCGGGCTGGCGCCGGCGGCCGAGGGCCCGGTGTGGCGCATGGACACGTTCCGGGACCGCTTCCTGGGCGCGTTCGCCGCGCCCTAGCCGGTCAGCAGGCCGGTCAGGACGCCGCGGAGGGCGCGGTCGAACAGGTCGCCCCGCGGTGGGGGGCCGGGCTCGGCCAGCGCTGCCACCAGGTGGGGGTGGCGGGCCGGATCCAGGGTCGTGAAGGCCTGTTGCTGTGCGTTCGCGGCGCTGCGGCTGAAGAGGACGACCAAGCCGGTCATCACGGCGATCGCCTCGAACCTGGTGGCGGTCGGTGCCTTCGTCGGCGCCAGCACGCCCAGGCAGTGGTCGAACCAGGACAGCGCCTGCGGGCCGACCGCGGTCGGGCGCTGGACCAGGTCGGCCAGCCAGGGATGCCGGCGGTGCAGGTCCAGCTGCTTGTTGGCCAGCGCGCTCAGCTGGTCCAGCCAGTCGCCGTCCGGCGGCGGGTAGGGCCGCAGTTCGCCGACCGCGTGGTCGGTCATCAGGTCCAGCAGGTCGTCGCGGGACGACAGGTAGCGGTAGAGCGCACCGGCCGCCGTGTCCAGCTTCGTGGCCACAGCGCGCATCGAGACCGCGGGTAGGCCCTCGGCGTCCGCGATCGCGATCGCCGCCGCCACGATCTCCGCCCGGGTGTGACCCGGGGCGGGGCCGCGGGTGCCGCGTTGGCGTCTGGTCCAGATGGGTTGCGCTTCGGCCACCTCATCACTGTAAACTGCGAACCACGTTCGCGGTTTTGGAGGTGCTCTCATGGAACTGGTCATGGCACGCGACGGTGTGCCGATCCCGGTGCATTCCACGGGCACGGGGCCCGGCCTGGTCGTCGTGCACGGCGGCGGGGTCACGATCGACGTCTACGAGCGGTTCGCGGCGGCGCTGGCCGACCGGTTCACGGTGCATCTCTACAACCGGCGGGGGCGGGGCGACGCGGGGCCGCGGGAGGTGCCCTACACGGGGGAGCAGGACGTCGACGACCTGGCGGCGGTGCTCGCACACACGGGCGCGGAGAACGTCATCGGGCACAGCGGCGGGGGGTTCATCGCGCTGCTGGGCGCGCCGCGGCTGCCGATCAAGCGGCTCGCGCTCTACGACGCGGCGGTGTCGGTCGACGGCAACACACCGTCGGCGTGGCTGCCGGCGGCGCGGGCGGCGGCGGCCACGGGCGACAACGCCCGGGCCCTCGCCATCACGGCCGGCGGCATCAACAACCACCAGGCGGCGTCGAAACTGCCACTGGGCTTACGGGTGGCCATGACGCGACTGTTCCTGCGCACACCGATCGGCCGGACGATGGGCGACCTGGTGGGGATGACGCTGGACGAAACGGCCCTGATCCACGCCAACGACGGTCCGGCGACGCGCTGGTCGGGTGTCACGGCCGAGGTGCTGCTGGCCTGCGGCGCGGGCGGGCCACGCTACTACGTGACGGGCAACGAGGCACTGGCGCGGGCAATGCCACACGCCCGGACGATCGTCATCCCCCGCGGCGGCCACGACGCGATCAACCGAGCCCTCCCACAGTTGGTGAACCCGATCGCGGACTTCTTCGGCACACCCGCCGACGCGCTCCACAAGCCCTGACCACCGCGGTCCGCCCCGGCGCGTAGTGTGCGCGGTCCCGCGATCTGGAGGGGCACTGCCGCCGCATTCAGCCGCGGCCGTCTGGACGGGATTGGTTGCCGGGCGGCCTTTTTCGGCCGGGGTGGCCGGGCTCCGCGGTTGGGCGCGGGCTGGACGCGGGCCGGCGCCGGGTCTCCGGGTCCGGCGGCGGTGGTCAGCGAGCTGGGGTTCCGGTGGGAGTGGTTGCCTGGCCGCCTTTCCCGGCGGGGTGGCCGGGCTCCGCGGTGAGACGCGGCCTGGACCTGGGCCGGAGCTGGATCTCCGGGTCCGGCGGCGGTGGTCAGCGATCTGGGATTCGGGCGGGAGTGGTTGCCCGGCGGCTTTTCCCGGCCGGTGTGGCCGGGCTCCGCGGTGAGGTGCGGCCTGGACCCGGACCGGAGCCGGATCTCCGGCTCCGGCCGCGGTGGCCAGCGGTCCGCGGTGACATGCCGTGGACGGGGACGGGGCGCGGAGATCTCCCGGACCCGGGCGGCGCGACTAGTTCGCCGGTGTGGTGGCTCGGCGCGCCCGGTCGGTGAGCGTGGCGAGCACGTTGTGTGCCGTGGCCAGGTCGGCCGGGTCGAGGCCCGCGTAGATGTCGGTCGTGGTGCGGCGGACCGTCTCGCTCAGGTCCGCGAACAGGCGGGCGCCCCCGTCCGTGAGCGCGACCGGCTCGCCCGCCGAAACGAGTCCCTTTTGGACCAGGCCGGCGCAGAGCGCTGCGGCGGCCTGCGGGTCGAGGCGTAGCTGCGGCTGCCCGGCGAGGTAGGAACTCAGGTCCCGGTGCGTCGCCCACGGGCCGCGGGCGGTGATGACGCGGAAGGTGACGTATTCGGTGCCGGACACGTCGGCGTTGGCCAGGACGTGGTCGAGCAGCGCGCCGAGCGCGCCCTGCGCCTCGGCGACGTCCTGGCCGGTCAGGGTTGGCGTCGTGGTCATGGCCTGGCTCCCGTCTGGTTGGCCCGGCGGTGCGCCGAGCAGGTCCTTGAGAATGGCGATGAGCTGACGGTTGCGTGGACTCGCCGGCCCGCCGATCGGCTGGGTCAGGTCGTGCTGCAGGGCGTGCACCACACCGATCGCCGCCTGGGTGACCTGCAGGCCCTGCTCGGTGAGCCCGAGCTGCACCGCGCGGGCGTCCGTCGGGTGCGCCGTTCTGGTCACCAGGCCGCTGTCGGCGAGGGCGCGGACCAGCTTCGACACGTAGATCGGCTCCAGCTCGGCGAACTCGGCCAGCTCGCGTTGCGTGGGTTGGCCGCCGCGGCGGGTCAGTCCGTAGAGCGAGGCGATCAGGCTGTATTGCGCGTGGGTCAGGCCCAGCGGCGCGACGGCCCGGTCGACGGCCGCGCGCCACCGCAGCGTGACGTGCCACAGGAGGCGCCCGGTCGCGGTGTCGTCGTCCACGCGATTTACTCTACATGGAAACAGTAGCCATGGAAACTAAATGGCCGCGACCAACCGCGGACGTGGCAGCGAAGCGGAGCGAGCGGTGTCCGGCGGGAGCGACGGTCGCGCCCCCGACGGACCCGGGAACTCGTCTTTCAGTTGGCGCCGAGGCGCTCGAGGATCAGCTCGCGGACCGCCTTCGCGTCCGCCTGGCCCTTGGTGGTCCTCATGACCGCGCCGATCAGTGCGCCGGCCGCGGCGAGGTTGCCGCCGCGGACCTTGTCGGCCACGGCCGCGTTGGCGGCGATGGCCTCGTCGACCGCCACGGTCAGGGCGCCGGTGTCGGAGACGACCGCGAGCCCGCGGGCCTCCATCACCGCCGTCGGGGAGCCCTCGCCCGCGACGACGCCCTCCAGCACCACCCGGGCGAGCTTGTCGTTGAGCTTGCCGCCGTCGACCAGCGTCTGCAGCTCGGCGACCTGCGCCGGCGTGGCGCCGACGGCCGACAGCTCGACGCCGGTCTCGTTGGCGCGCCGGGCCAGCTCACCCAGCCACCACTTGCGGGCCGCCGTGGCGGTGGCACCCGCCGCCACCGTCTCCTCGATCAGCTCGACCGCGCCCGCGTTGACCACCGACTGCATGTCCAGATCGGACAGACCCCAGGCGTCCTGGAGGCGCTTGCGGTGCACCCGCGGCGGCTCGGGCAGCGCGGCCTTCAGGGACTCGACCCAGGCCGGGTCCGGCGCGAGCGGCACCAGGTCCGGCTCCGGGAAGTAGCGGTAGTCGGTCGCCTCCTCCTTGGAGCGGCCCGGGCGGGTGTCGCCGGTCTCCTCGGAGAAGTGCCGGGTCTCCTGCACGATCCGGCCGCCGGACTCGAGCACCGACGCCTGCCGGATGATCTCCGACCGGACGGCCCGCTCGACCGAGCGCAGCGAGTTGACGTTCTTGGTCTCGGTGCGGGTGCCCCATTCTTCGCCGGGCCGGTTGAGCGACGTGTTGACGTCGCAGCGCAGCGAGCCCTCCTCCATCCGGACGTCGGAGACGCCCAGGCCGCGCAGGATGTCGCGCAGCTCGGTGACGTAGGCGCGGGCCACCTCGGGTGCGAGCGCCCCGGCGCCGGGGACCGGCTTGGTGACGATCTCGACCAGCGGGATCCCGGCGCGGTTGTAGTCGACCAGCGACTCGGTCGCGCCGTGGATGCGGCCGGTCGCGCCGCCGACGTGCAGCGTCTTGCCGGTGTCCTCCTCGAGGTGCACCCGCTCGATGCCGATCCGGACCGTCCGGCCGTCGACCTCGACGTCCAGGTAGCCGTCGACGCACAGCGGCTCGTCGTACTGGCTGATCTGGAAGTTCTTCGGCATGTCCGGGTAGAAGTAGTTCTTCCGGGCGAACCGGCACCAGGTGGCGATCGAGCAGTTGAGCGCGAGGCCGATCCGGATCGTCGCCTCGATCGCGGCCTTGTTGGCCACCGGCAGCGCACCGGGCAGGCCGAGGCAGACCGGGCAGACCCGGGTGTTGGGCTCACCGCCGAAGTCGGTCGGGCAGCCGCAGAACATCTTGGTCTTGGTGCCGAGCTCGACGTGGGTCTCCAGCCCGATCACGGGCTCGAAGGCGGCGACCGCGTCGTCGTACGCGGGCAGCGTCGTGGTGGTCATCAGCCCTCCAGGGACGGCGGGGTCAGCGTGCCGACGGCGGACTCGAGCGCGGCGGCGACCCGGTACATGCGGTCGTCGGCCATGGTCGGCGCCATGATCTGGAAGCCGACCGGCAGCCCGTCCGAGAGCCCGCAGGGCACCGAGATGCCGGGGCCGCCGTACAGGTTGGTCGGGATCGTGAAGAGGTCGGCGAGGTACATCTGGTAGGGGTCGGACGTGCGCGACCCGAACGGGAACGCCACGAACGGGGTCGTCGGCGAGACCAGCACGTCGACCTGCTCGAAGGCCTGGTTGAAGTCCTGCGTGATCAGCGTGCGGACCTTCTGCGCCTGGCCGTAGTAGGCGTCGTAGTAGCCGCTGGACAGCGCGTAGGTGCCGAGCATGATCCGGCGCTTGACCTCGGGGCCGAAGCCGGCCTCGCGGGTCAGCGACATGACCTCTTCCAGCGACCGGTTGCCGTCGTCGCCGACCCGCAGGCCGTAGCGGACGCCGTCGAACCGGGCGAGGTTCGAGGAGCACTCGCTCGGCGCGATCAGGTAGTAGGCGGGCAGCGCGTACTGGAAGTGCGGTGCGGACACCTCGACGACCTCGGCGCCGAGCTTGGTCAGCGCGGTGAGCGCGTCGCGGAAGGCGGCCAGCACGCCGGGCTCGGCGCCCTCGCTCGCGTCGAACTCGGTGACCAGGCCCAGCTTGACGCCGGTCAGGTCGCCGGTCATGCCGCGCCGGGCGGCCTCGACGACCGGCGGCACGGGCTGGGGGATCGAGGTGGAGTCGCGGGCGTCGTGGCCGGCCATGACCTCGTGCAGCAGGGCCGCGTCGAGCACCGTGCGGGCGCAGGGGCCCGGGGTGTCGAGGCTGGAGGAGAAGGCGATGAGGCCGTACCGGGAGGTGCCGCCGTAGGTGGGCTTCGAGCCGACGGTGCCGGTGACCGCGCCGGGCTGGCGGATCGAGCCGCCGGTGTCGGTGCCGATCGCGAGCGGTGCCTCGTAGGCGGCGATCGCCGCGGCGCTGCCGCCGCCGGAGCCGCCGGGGATCCGGCCGAGGTCCCAGGGGTTGTTGGTCGGCCCGTAGGCGGAGTATTCGGTCGACGAGCCCATCGCGAACTCGTCCATGTTGGTCTTCCCGAGGATCACGGTGCCGGCGTCCTTGAGCCGCTCGACGACGGTCGAGTCGTAGGGCGGGCGCCACCCCTCGAGGATCTTGGAGCCGGCCGTGGTCGGGACGCCTCTCGTGGTCAGGACGTCCTTGACGGCGACGGGCACGCCGGCCAGCGGGCCGAGGGCCTCCTTGCGGGCGCGCTTGGCGTCGATCCGGCGGGCGGCGTCGATCGCCCCGTCGGCGTCGACGTGCAGGAAGGCGTGCACCTTGCCGTCGATGGCGGCGATCCGGTCGAGGTGGGCGCGGGTCACCTCTTCCGCCGAGACGTCGCCGTCGCTGATCCGCTTGGCGAGGTCGGCGGCGGTCAGTTTGGTCAGATCGGACACGTTCGTCACGCCTCCTCGTCCAGGATGCGCGGCACCCGGAACCGGTCTTCCTCGACGTCCGGGGCGCCCGCGAGGGCCTCTTCCCGGGTCAGGCAGTTGATCACGACGTCTTCGCGCAGCACGTTGGTCAGCGGCACGGAGTGCGAGGTAGGCGGAATATCCGCGGCGGCGACCTCACCCACCCGTGCCACGGCCTGGAGGATCACGTCCAGCTGACCGGCGAACGTGTCGAGCTCCTGCTCGGTCACGGCGAGCCGCGAGAGCCGCGCGAGATGCGCGACCTCATCGCGGGAAATGGCAGCCATCGGTGCCCCCTTGCGTCGTGTGGGCGATTCGTATGCGGTCCGCTCGGGAGCGTGGCACGCCCCCGGCGACCCGAGCGAGTCTATTTGTCCCGCCGAACGTCCCTGTGCCGGCCCCTCCGCCGTTTCGCGACGGAAACAGAAGGACATTCAATCTTTACGCGCTGCGGGTCGGTGGCCATCAAAAGCCGATCAAATTCACTTTCTTGTCCCGGGTCCGCGGTGGTCCGGACCGTCGCTCCCGCCGGACACCGGGCCGGGCCCCAGGGGGCCCGTCCCTGCCAGGCCCGCGCCTCTCGACCCCAACCCGTCCCGAGGACACGAACCGGTTTGGCTCGCTCTGTTATTCCGGACCGCACGGTCTCGGTGTTCCGGCAATTCGCGGATCATCCCGCCGACACGGTTGGGGCAAATGCGGACCTTGCCCTGCGGTAGTAGCGGCGGGACGGCAACAGGTGCGGCTCGAGATTGGGCCGGGGAGCGGGATTCTTGCCGGCGGCGTTCGGCGGGGAGCGGCGCCGGGGATGACGCGGGCGTGGCAGCGATCGCGGAGCGGGCGGTGTCCGGCGGGAGCGACGGTCCGGACCACCGCGGGCCCGGGACCGCCCGATCTTGATCGTCGGTTGGCCCTTGGCCGTCAGCTCGGTTGAGCGAGCCGTTCCGCGAGGAAGGCTTCGAAGCGTTCCGCCGGGGCCGGCCGCGCGAGGGCGAAGCCCTGGCCGAGTTGGCAGCCGGCCGCGCGGGCCTGGTCGACCTGGGCGCCCGATTCCAGGCCCTCCGCGATGATCTCCATGCCGAGCCGGCGGCCGACGCTGACCACGACGTCGATCAAGGGCTTGGCCAGGCCGCCGTTCTGACGCGCCGCGCCGTGGTCGCCGACCAGGGCGCGGTCGACCTTGAGGATGTCGATCGGTAGGCGGCGTAGGTGCGCCAGGCTCGCCTGGGCCGCGCCGAAGTCGTCCAGGGCCGTTCGCACGCCGAGCGCCCGCAGGCCCGCCAGCTGCGTGACCACCGTCGGGGTGTCGGCGCCGACGCGGCCCTCCGCGATCTCGATGACCAGGCGTTCGGGTGCCAGGCGGCTGGTGACCAAGGTTCCGGCCACCTGGCTGACGAAGTCGGGCGAGGCCAGCTCGGCGGGAGAGACGTTGATCGACAGCCACAGCCGCGGGTCCCAGCCCGCGATCCGGCGGCAGGCCTCCTGCAGCACCCACTGGCCGATCTCGGCGATCACGCCCAGGTCCTCGGCGACCGGGAGCAGCTCGCTCGGCAGCACCGTGCCCAGCGACGGGTTGCGCCAGCGCAGCAGCGCCTCGGCGCCGACCGGCTGGCCGTCGTGCAGGCCGATGACCGGCTGGAAGACCAGGTCGAGCTCGCCGCGCGTGGCGGCGCCCGGTAGTTCCCGTTCGAGGTCCATGCGGCGGACGAGCTGCTCCTCGAGGTACGCGTCGTACCACTCGATGCGGTTGCGGCCCAGCTGGCCCGCGCGGC
>NZ_JBFAIU010000109.1:0-21745 GCF_040654855.1 Asanoa sp. NPDC050611 | reverse complement strand
CCCAGCTCCACCGACCACGCCCACGGGTTGACCGCCGTTCGTTCCATTGCCACAGCTCCATCCGACTCGTCGATACGCGATCAGCCTCCCGGGAAGCCTCGCGGTCGTCACCGCCGAAGGACTGGCGGATCTGCCAGCTGGTCGCGGGATTCATCCGGCTAGGTTGGCACACATGCGCTTGTGCATCTTCACCGAACCCCAACACGGTGCCAGCTACGCCGACCAGGTCAGGGCCGCCCGGACCACGGAGGCGGCGGGCTTCGAGGGGTATTTCCGCTCGGACCACTACCTGACCATGGGCAGCTTCGACGGCCTGCCCGGGCCGACCGACTCGTGGGTCACGCTGGCCGGTCTCGCCCTGGAAACCTCGACCGTCCGGCTGGGAACGCTGGTCACGTCGGCCACGTTCCGCCACCCGGGCCCGCTGGCGATCAGCGTGGCGCAGGTCGACGAGATGAGCGGGGGCCGGATCGAGCTCGGCCTGGGCGCGGGCTGGTACGACGAGGAGCACCAGGCCTACGCGATCCCGTTCCCGCCGGTGCGCGAGCGGTTCGACCGGCTCACCGAGCAGCTCGAGATCATCACGGGCCTGTGGGAGGTGCCGCTCGGGGAGCGCTTCAACTACACGGGCAAGCACTACAGCGTGGTCGACTCGCCCGGCCTGCCGAAGCCGGCGCAGTCGCCGCGCCCGCCGATCATCATGGGCGGCGCGGGACCGAAGCGGACTCCGGCGCTGGCGGCGCGCTTCGCGGACGAGTTCAACGTGCCGTTCCGGTCGGCGGCCGAGGTGTCGCGGATCTACCGGGTGGTCGACGACGCCTGCGTCGTGGCGGGCCGCAACGACCTGCCGACGAAGTCCGCGGCCGTGACCGTCGTGAGTGGACGGACGGACGCGGAGGTACGCACCCGCTGGGGCGGCGAGGTCCTGGACACGGACTCGGGCGAGGGCGCGGTGATCGGCACGCCGAACAAGATCGTGAACGACCTCGGCGCGTACGTGGAAGCCGGCGCGACCCGGCTCTTCCTGCAGTTGCGGGATCTGCGCGACATCGAGCTGATCGAGCTGATCGCGGCGGAGATCGCACCTCAGCTCGGCTGATCCGTACCGCCGGCGCCGCCTGGGGGTTCGGGGTGGGCGGCGTCGGCGTCGCCTAAGGCTTGGGCGCGGCCTGGTCCGGATCGGTCGCTGGTACAGGGGTCCGCGGCGGGTCCAGGACCGTGGCCTCGCGCGATGTCTCGGATGTGCCCGGGTCCGCTGGGTCGTGCTCTGCGGGCGTCGTCGTTGGGTCCTCGGTCTCGGCTGTGGTCCGCGGCGCGTCCGAGGCCGTTGCCGCGCGCGGCTTCCCGGATGCGTAGAGGTCCACGGATTCGTGCCCCGCGGGCGTCATCGCTGGTTGCTCGGTCTGGGAAGTGTCCGCGGCCGCAGGTGGCTCCGGCGCGCCGAATCCGCTAGCGAGCGACGACGCGCCCGCCGATTCGTTGGCCGGCTCGGGTTGCCGCGCGCCGGCGGCGGGTGCGTTGGGCAGGACGATGTCGCGGACCGTCAGGTAGACCGCGTGCACGGCCAGGACCCGCTCCACCTCGTCGAGGATCGGGGCGAAGAACTGGTGTCGCTGTTCCGCGTCGGTCATCGAGTTGACGGCGAAGTACATGCTGCCGAACCCCGCCAGCACCGCCGCGTTCTTCAGCAACGCCACGGGGACCGTGCCCAGCATCGCTGGATCCTCGCCGATCCACTGTTTCGCCGTCTCGGGCGTCACCACGATCACGCCGAGCAGCACGAAGAAGCCGAACAGACCGAGGCCCACCACGGCCGCCTGGACGAGTTGGCGGGTGGCCAGGATGACCAGCAGGTTCGTGATCTGGCCGCTGGTCAGCCGGACCGGTGCGAGCGGCCCCTCCGGCGCCACGTGGTCCATGTCCACCATGGACAGCGGCGTGCGCTTGCAGGCGTCGCTCAGCCGATCCGGGCGCAGGTCACGTTCGACCCGGCCGATCTCGTCGCGCAGCCGGCCGGCGCTGGCCAGGATCGTCACCGCCGCGAACAATGCCAGCACCCAGCCGACCCGGTCCCAGCCGAGCCGGTGCATCGCCTGCCACAGCTCACCCGTGAAGAAGAAGAACAACGTGACGAACAGCAGCATCGGCAACGCGCGCCCCTGCAGCCGCAGGCTGTTGCGCATGTCGTCGATGACGTGCCGGACGGCGCTGCGGAGCAGGGGCAGCAGGCCGTAGGTGACCGCGAGGTACCCGGCGGCCGTGGCGGCCACCGCCGCCAGCAGGTAGGTGGTGACCCCGTCGCCGGACCAGCCCTTGCCGAGCGCGGTCAGCGGCACCGCGGCCAGCAGCAGGGCGTACCCCGCCAGCAGGATCCAGGCCGTGACCAGCGAGAACCGCGGCATCCGGCGGCCCCAGGCGGTCAGCACGGGCCAGGCCGCGAGCCCGAGGACGACGGCGCCGAGCCCGGTCAGGTCGCGGGCGCGGTCGCTGGCCCCCGCGGCCTGGGCGCCGAACCAGGCGAGATCGACGACGGCCACCACGGCCAGGTAGGGCACCATGCGCGGGAGCACGTGCCGGCGGAAGTCGTATCCGGCGATCATCTGTGGCACGCCACGCCGGACGAACCAGCGCTCGGTCTGCCGGACGAGGGCGCGGGAGGCGGTGAGCGGCACGCTCTGATGGTGCCAGTCGAGCGGCCCGCGCGCGCGTACCGCACGTTCGTGTGGTGGAGGCCGGGCCGCGGGGTGGAGTAGCTTGAGCCGCGTGGAGCACGCGCACGTGATCGACGACGTGGCCGAGGTCCTCGCGACCGAAGACGAGATCGCCGCCCGGGTTGCGGAGCTGGCGGCCAGGATCGAAGCGGACTACGCGGGCCGCGACCTGCTCGTGGTGGGCGTGCTCAACGGGGCGGCCACCGTGACGGTCGACCTGGCCCGGGCGCTGCACCGGCACGTGGAGATCACCTGGATGGGCATCACGTCGTACGGCGCCGGCCAGGGCGGCTCGGGCGCGGTGCGGCTCCGCAAGGACATCGACGTCGACGTGGCGGGCCGCGAGGTCCTGATCGTCGACGGCGTGATCGACACGGGCCTGACCGCCGCCTGGCTGATGACCAACCTGCGCGCCCGTGGCCCGGCGTCACTGGAGTTCTGCGGCCTGTTCCGCAAGCCCGGCGCCCAGAGCATCGATATCCGATATGTCGGTTTCGACGTCCCGGCCGGCGTCGTCGTCGGCTACGGCCTGGACTACCAGGGCCGCTACCGCAACCTGCGCTGCTGCGCCCGCCTGGCCCCGCACGTCTACGAGCCGTCAGCAGCCGTCGCCAGCGGCGCACAGGCGCTGGGCGGCCCGCTCGCCGAGTAGCCGCACCAGTTCGGGCGCGTCCTCCTCCACCATGACGGTGGTGATCCGGTCGCCGACCCGGACCACGGCGATCACGACCGTGCCGTCGGCGAGCCGGACGCCGTCGTCGTCGCGGGTCTCGTACCGCTGGCGCACGAGCCGGGCCTGGTCACCGGCGAAATCCTTGGCGAGCACGGCGTACGACGTGGTCGTGGTGCCAGGCCGCTCCGCGGAGGTGGCGTCGCCACCGACGACGTCCCAACGCGCGCAGGCCGCGGTGACCCGGTCGACGTCGTCGAGCACCGCGGCGGCGGCACCGGGCGGCATCCGCCGACCGTCGACGAAGACCGTCGGCGCCCCGCTCTTCTCGAGGTTCGCGTGCCGGAACCAGAGATAGGAACGAAACGCGCTGACCTGGAGGCTGTCGTAAGCGGGGCAGTCGGGCCGCTCGAACGTCCACGCCGGATAGCTGCCGGGGGAGTAGCCGTGCTGGTTGGTGAGCCGGTAGCCGGAACCGACGTCGGCGGGCTGCGGCAGGGCGGCGACGGGAAAGAGCCGCGACCCGTCGCCGGTCTCGTCCAGCGCGCCGGCCGGCGGGCTGCTCGGCGACGCCGTCGTCTCGGGCGCCGGCGGCCCGGCCGGGGTGGAGCGCGGCCCAGTGGCCAGCCACCCGGCACCGGCGGCGATCACCAGCACGGCGACCGCGGCCATCACCACCGACCGCCGCCGCACCCGCTCGCGCCCGCGCCGCCGGATCCGATCGGGCTCGTCCCAACTGACGTCGGGCAACTCGTGGTCGAGCCGCCCGGCAAGCTCGTCGATGTCAGCCACGGCGTACCTCCGTCAGGTTGTCGTCGCCCAGAATCCGCGCCAGCGCGACCCGCCCCCGCGAGAGCCGGGCCTTGACGGTCCCGACGGCCACATCGGTCTCGACCGCGATGTCGGCGACGCTCAGCCCGAGCACGTAGTGCAAGGCGAGCGTGGTCCGCATGCTCGCCGGGAGCTGGCGCAACGCGTCGACGAGCGCCACGGTGTCGGGCGTCGGCCCGTCGACCGGCGGCGGCGCACCGTGCCGGGCATAGGCCCGCGCCCGGCTGCGCCGCCCGCGCCAGCGACTGATCGCGATCCGCCCGGCGACGACCCGCACCCAGGCCTCGGGATCGGGGTAGCGCCCGACGGTCGCCCACCGCTGCCAGGCCCGCACGAACGCCTCCTGCACGACGTCCTGCGCCTCGACGACATCGCCGGTCAGCGCGTAGACGTAACCGAGCATCCGCCGCCGACCACCGCGGTAGAACGCGTCGAACCCCTCCTCGCGCCCGTCGCCCATCCACCCCTCCGCCCAAGCCGATGCGGGATATACGCCCCCGGGGCACGGAAGGTTGCATGTGAATCGGCGTGGATCGCCCGGACGTGTTCGGCCGGCCGCTCGGCGGCGCCAGAGGGCTGTCCTGGCCGCGACGCCGATGTCGTTGCCGCCGCGGCGGCAGGGTGATAGTCCGTTCAGCGCCCGCGGCGGCAGGCTGGCGGCCTACTGCCGATCAGCCGCGTAGTCGTAGGCCTCGTGGTGTCGCGCGGAAGCCGGCCGAGGTCAGCGCGTCCCGCAGCGGCGACGCGTAGACCCCCTCGCCGTCCGCGCGTTCGACCGACAGCGCCCCCAACGCTCCCGTGTGGACCGCGTCCGCCAAGGCCTTGGCCGCCGCGGCCAACGCGTCGCCGTCGTCCGTGAAGGACAGGAGCGTGCGCCCGCCGCGTTCGACGTAGAGGGTCAGTTCGCCGCCCACCACGACCACCAGCGCACCTGCCTTGCGCCCCGCCCGGTGGCCCGTCGACGGGCCTGGCTGGCCCTCGCCCGTGTCGACCGCGCGGTCCGGCCACGGTAGTGCCGCGCCGTAGGGGTTGGCCGGGTCCGTGGCCGCCAGGACCAGGGCGAAACCACCGCGTGAGCGGCCGCGGCCCGGTGGCTCCTCGACCGCCTCCACGCGGTCGGCGCGGTCCGCGATCGCGCGCAGCCGCTCCACCGCGCCCGGCACCGCGAACTGGGCCGCGCCCAGGCCCTCGACGAAGTAGCCGCGGCGGGCCGCGCCGCGTTCCTCCATCGCCGCCAGCACCGGGTAGACCGCCGCGAAGCCGCCGGTCACGTTTTCGGCCGCCGCCACGCCGCGGGTGACCACCCCGTGGCGCTCCAGGAGCACGTCGGCCGTCGCCGCGGCGCGCTTCGTCGGGTCGGTGTCGCGGGCCGGGAGGCGGGACCAGCGGCCCGCCACCGTGGGTGGCCCCGTGCGGCTCGGCATCGTCGGGCGGCCCGGACGCCGGTAGCGGGTGCGTGGCGTGCCCGGGCGCGCCCGGTGGGCGCCGCCGCCGCTGAGGACCGCGCGCAGCGGTGCCAGGGTGTCGTTGGTGAGGTGGCCCGCCCAGACCAGGTCCCACACCGCCCCGACGAGCTCGGCGTCGTCGGTCGAGCCCACCCGGTCGGCCAGGGTCCGGAAGAACAGGGCCTGGCCGTCGGACAGGGCGTCGAGGACCGCCGTGTGCACCGGGGTCAGGGTCAGCGCCTCGTCGGGGACCGGGAGCAGCAGCGGCGCGGAGTCGGCGTAGGCCAGCGTGACCCAGCCGTCGCCGCCCGAGATGGCGCCGTTGCCGGCCCAGACCACCTCGCCGCTCGCGCACAGCTCGTCGAGGTAGCCCGGCTGGTAGTCGGCCGCCCGGGCCGGCAGCACCAGGCGCTCCAGGGCCGAGGCCGGCACCGGGAGGCCCTGCAGCTGCTCGATCGCGGCCTCGACCGCCTCGACGCCGCGGGCCGAGGAGCCGACCTGTTGCCAGCGCGGCAGGAACGTGGCCAGCACCCGGGGCGGCACCGGCTCGATCTCGCGGCGCAGCGCGGCCAGCGACCGGCGGCGCAGCATCCGCAGGACCTCGGCGTCGCACCACTCGTTGCCGGCACCGCCCGGCGAAAACTCGCCGGAGACGACCCGGCCGGTCGCGGCCAGGCGGCGCAGCGACTGCTCGACCACGTAGACGCCCAGGCCGAAGCGGGCCGCGCAGGTGGTCGCCGCGATCGGCCCGTGCGTGCGGGCGTAGCGGGCCACCAGGTCGCCGAGCGGGTCGGCGACCGGCTCCAGGTGCGCCGACGCGATGCCGACCGGCAGGGCGACACCCAGGGCGTCGCGCATGCGGCCCGCGTCGTCGATGCCGATGAACCGCTCCTCGCCGGCGATCCGCACGAGCACCGCGCGCCGGGCGGCGACCAGCTCCTCGGCCCAGGCGACCGAAGCGCCACGCTGGGCCAGGTCGGACGGTGACAGGTCGCCGAGCAGGCGGAGCAGCTCGGCCACGTCTTCCGCGTCGCGCGGCTGCCGCTCCGGGGTCAGCCACTGCAGCTGGCGCTCGGTCTCGGCGACCACCGCCGGCTCCAGCAGCTCGCGCAGGTCGACCCGGCCGAGCAACTCGCCCAGCAGCGCCGAGTCGAGGGCGAGCGCGGCCGCCCGGCGCTCGGCCAACGGCGCGTCGCCCTCGTAGAGGAACGCGCCACGTAGCCGAACAGCAGCGACCGGGCGAACGGCGACGGCCGCTGGGTCTCGACCTCGACCAGGCGCACCTTGCGGGCCCCGAGGTCGCGCATGAGCCCGGTCAGCCCGGGCACGTCGAAGACGTCCTGGAGGCACTCGCGGGCGGCCTCCAGGGTGATCGGGAAGTCGCCGTATTCGCGGGCCACGTCGAGCAGCTGCGCCGAGCGCTGCCGCTGCTGCCACAGCGGCTGCCGGCGGCGCGGGTCGCGGCGGGGCAGCAGCAGGGCGCGGGCCGCGCACTCGCGGAACCGGGCCGCGAACAGCGCCGATCCGCCCACCGCCTCCTCGACGATCTGGGTGATCTCGTCGGGGTCGAACGTCACGATGTCGGCGCCCGGCGGCTCGTCAGCGGTGTCGGGCAGGCGCACCACGATGCCGTCGTCGGACGGCATCACCTGCGCGTCGACGCCGTAGCGCTCGGCCAGCCGCTGCCCGACCGCCAGCGCCCATGGGCCGTTGACCCGGGCGCCGAGGACACAGTGGACGGCCATCCGCCAGTCGCCCAGCTCGTCGCGGAACCGCTCGACCACCACCGTGTGGTCGTCGGGCAACGAGCGGGTCGCCTCGCGCTGCTCGCGCAGGTAGGCCATGAGGTTGCCGGCGGCCCAGTCGTCGAGCCCGCCCGCCTTCAGCACCGCGGCCGCGGCCTCGTCGTCCTGCTTGACCAGCGTGCGTAGCCGGGCGCCGATCGCGCGGCCCAGCTCGACCGGCCGCCCGAGCTGGTCGCCCTTCCAGAACGGCATGCGGGCCGGCTGCCCGGGCGCGGGGGAGACCAGCACCCGGTCGGGCGTGATGTCCTCGATGCGCCACGACGTCGAGCCGAGCAGGAAGACGTCGCCCACGCGGGACTCGTAGACCATCTCCTCGTCGAGCTCGCCGACCCGGGCGGCGCGCTCGGCCCCGGCCAGGAACACGCCGAACAGGCCACGGTCGGGGATCGTGCCGCCACTGGTCACCGCCAGCCGCTGTGCGCCGGGGCGGCCCGTGAGCTGGTCGGTCGCGCGGTCCCAGACGAGCCGCGGGCGCAGCTCGGCGAACGCGGTCGACGGGTAGCGGCCCGACAGCATGTCGAGCACCGCGTGCAGCGCGGAGTCGGGCAGCTCGGCGAACGGCGCCGCCCGGCGGACCAGCACCGCGAGGTCGCCGACCGACCACGGGTCGAGCGCCACCATCGCGACGATCTGCTGCGCGAGCACGTCGAGCGGGTTGCGCGGGTAACGCAGCTCCTCGATCGCGCCCTCGCCCATCCGCTCGGCGACGACCGCGCAGGAGACCAGGTCACCGCGGTGCTTGGGGAAGACCACCCCGCGGGAGACGGCGCCGACCTGGTGGCCGGCCCGACCGACCCGCTGCAGGCCCGCGGCCACCGACGGCGGCGCCTCGATCTGGATCACCAGGTCGACGGCGCCCATGTCGATGCCCAGCTCGAGGCTGGAGGTGGCCACGACAGCGGGCAGAATGCCCGACTTCAACGCCTCTTCGGTGTTCTTCCGCTCTTCGCGCGACACGCTGCCGTGGTGGGCGCGCGCGATCACCGGCGCCGCCCCCGCCGCCGCGCCCGACTGCGCCATGATCTCGGCGGGCAGCCGCGCCGAACCGCCCGCGGCGATTTCCTCGACCGCCTCCTCGGCCAGCTCGTTGAGGCGGGCACAGAGCCGCTCGGCGCTGCGTCTGGAGTTGGTGAAGACGATCGTCGACCGGTGCCGGGTGATCAGGTCGTAGACCCGCTCCTCGACCGCCGGCCAGATCGACGCGCGCCGGGGCGTGCCTAGCTCGTCGCCACCACCGGGCTCCTCGACCTCGTCGAGCCGCGTCATGTCTTCGACCGGGACCTGGACGCTGACCTCGATCGTCTTCGGCGTCACCGGCCGCACGACGTCGACCTGCTGCGCACCGCCGAGGAACTGCGCGACCTCCGACACGGGCCGCACGGTCGCGGACAGCCCGATCCGCTGCGCCGGCTTGGGCAGCAGCTCGTCGAGCCGCTCCAGGGAAAGCGCCAGGTGAGCGCCGCGCTTGGTGGCGGCCACCGCGTGCACCTCGTCGATGATCACGGTCTCGATGCCCCGCAGCGAGTCGCGCGCGGCCGACGTGAGCAGCAGGAACAGCGACTCGGGCGTGGTGATCAGGATGTCGGGCGGCGTGCGGGCGAAGGTCCGCCGCTCGTCGGCGGGCGTGTCGCCGGTGCGCATGCCGACGGTGATGTCGGGCGGCGGCAGGCCGAGCCGCCCGGCCGCGTGCCGGATGCCGGTCAGCGGCGCGCGCAGGTTGCGCTCGACGTCGACGGCCAGCGCCTTGAGGGGGCTGACGTAGAGGACCCGGCACCGCTGCTTGCGGTCGGCGGGCAGCGGCTCGCGGGCCAGCTTGTCGAGCGACCAGAGGAAGGCGGCGAGGGTCTTGCCGGACCCGGTGGGCGCCACGACCAGGGCGTTGCGCCCGGCACCCACCGCCTTCCAGGCACCAGCCTGGGCATCGGTGGGCGCGGCGAAGGCGGCGGCGAACCACTCTTTGGTCGCCGGCGAGAACTGCTCCATCACGTCCACGCCAACAATCGTGCACGCTCGGTGTGACAGTTTCTAAAACCCCAGGACGAACCGGACATACAGGCAGTTTCTTGTCCCGGGTTCGCCGTGGGCGCGACCGTCGCTCCCGCCGGACACCGCTCGCTCCGCGTCACTGCCAGGTCCGCCGCGGGTCGCGCTCCTCTTGATCAGGCCCACCTCGACCGGTCCCGCAGGCCAACCGGCGGCGACGCGAGCAGCGAGCCGCGGCCCCGGCGGACCCGGCCGGGCCGGGTGCCAGGTCCGCCGTCGGTCGGGGTTCGGTTGATCAGCCTCGGCTCAGGCGGTCGCGGAGGGCGACCGAGGCGGCCGGCCAGTCTTCCGCGAGCATCGCGAACTGGACCGTGTCGCGCCACGACCCGTCCGGGCGGATGCGGTGGTGCCGCAGCAGCGCCTCGCGGGTGGCGCCGAGGCGGGCGACCGCCGCCTGCGAGCGGTCGTTGCGGATGTCCGTGTGCCAGACCACCCGCTCGGCACCCAGCGTCTCGAACGCCCGCGTCAGCAGCATCAGCTTGGCCTCCGTGTTGATGCCCGTCCGCCACGAGGCGCGGCCCAGGAACGTGTGCCCGATCGCCAGCGACCGCCGCGCCGGCTCCACCTCGTAGTACGACGTCGTGCCGACGATCTCGCCCGTCGTCGCCGAGCGCTGCACCCACGGCACCCGCTCACCGCGGTGCCACGCGGCCAGTGCGTCCGACACGATCATCGCCATCTCGTCGCGGTCCCGCGGCTGCGCCGTCGACAGGTGCCGCCACACCTCCGTGTCGGCGGTCGCCTTCAGCAGCTCGTCCACATGCGACAGGTCCAGCGGTTCGAGCACCACGTGCGACCCGGCCATCGCCGCCGGGTCGAACCAGGGTGAGACCGCCGGACGCAGGTAGGACGGCAGGGCCACCGCGACGCCCGCGTCCGGCTCCGGAACGCCGGGCGTCAGCCGCATCGGCAGGACCCCGGCCCAGGCGGGCAGGCCCAGGTCGTACTCCTCCTCGGAGACCCCGCCGGTGCGCGCCCGGGCGGAGACCTCGCGCAGCGGCAACGCCAGCACCGAGGTCTCGGCCAGTTCCTTCCTCGACGGCGGCCGGGTCTCGGCGGCGCGCCCGGCGCCGACCTTCTCCACCAGCGCGGTCAGCGCCGCCCGCTTCGTGGCCTCGTCGGTGACCAGCGTCGCCACCCCGTGCGCGACCACGGACCGGTAGTTGGCGCTGTGGTGGAACTGCGAGCGCGCCAGCACCAGCCCGTCGAGCAGCGTGACCGTGACGCACACCCGCAGCCCGTCGCCACGCGCCGCGAGCAGGGGACGGCTGCCGGTCGAGCCGTGCAGGAACAGCGTGTCGCCCACCCGCACGTGCAGCGTCGGCAGCACCCGCGGCTCGCCGTCGACCACGAACGCCAGCGCGCAGTGGTATGCCTCGTCGAGGACGGAATGCACGATCTCCGCGTCGTACGCCATCCGGTCGCGGGTCCGCGTGGCGATGGTCCGATCCGTCGGCGCGTACATGTTGCCTCCCCGGCTTTTGTTCTAGTACATTCCTAGAACTGTGACAGCACATTATCAGATCGTCGGAGCCACGGCGGCGGAGATTTCGGCGAGCATCGAGACCGGCGTACGCACGGGCGCGCTCGCACCCGGCACCCCGCTCCCACCGGTCCGCGGCCTGGCCGACGGCCTCGGTGTCAGCGCCGGCACCGTCGCCAAGGCCTACCAGCTGCTGCGCACCCGCGGGGTGATCGAGACCGCCGGCCGCAACGGCACGCGGATCCGCCCCCGCCCACCGGTCACCGGCGGCCGCGCCGCGCTCGTCGTGCCACCCCCGACCGGCACGCTTGACCTGCTCACCGGCGAGCCCGACCTGCGCCTGCTGCCCCACCTCGGCACCCAGATCGCCCGGCTGGCCGGCACCGACCCCGTCGGCTACAGCCACGCCGGCGTGCTGCCGGAGCTCGCCGAGGCCGCCGCCGCCCGCTTCGCCGAGGACGGCGTCGACGCGACCCACCTGACCCTGACCAGCGGCGCCCTCGGCGGCATCGACCGGCTGCTGGCCGCGCACCTGCGCCCCGGCGACAAGGTGGCGGTCGAGGACCCGGGGTGGGCCGCCGTGATCGACCTGGTCGCCGCGCTCGGCCTGGAGATCGTCGGCGTCCCGGTCGACGACGACGGCCCCACCCCGGCCGGCACGGAGCTTGCGCTCGCGGCCGGCGCCCGCGCGTTCATCGTGACCAGCCGCGCGCACAACCCGACCGGCGCCGCGATCGGCCGGCGCCGCGCCGCCGACCTCCGCCGTGTCCTCGCCGACCATCCGGAGGTGCTGCTGATCGAGGACGACCACTCGGCCGAGCTGTCCACCGTGCCCCTGCACACGCTGGCCAGGTCGACCCGGAGCTGGGCGTTCCTGCGGTCGGTGAGCAAGCCCTACGGCCCGGACCTGCGGCTGGCCGTGCTGGCCGGCGACGCGGCCACGATCGCCCGGGTCGCCGGCCGGATGCGGGTCGGCTCCGGCTGGGTCTCGACGCTGCTGCAGCGGGTGGTCGTCGGTCTCTGGGCGGACCCGGCGGTGGCGGAGACGGTGGCGACCGCGCGGGAGAGCTACGAGCGGCGGCGCACCGCGCTGCGGGCCGCGCTCGACGCCCACGGCGTCGCCAGCCAGGGCCGCACCGGGATCAACGTCTGGGTGCCGGTCGGTGACGAGACCTCGGTGGTCACGACGCTGCGCGACGAGGGCTACGCGGTCGCGCCCGGCTCTCTCTACCGGATCGGCGCGCCGGCCGGCATCCGGATCACGATCAGCCGCCTGGCCGAGGACGGCATCGAGCCGCTGGCCGCCGCGGTGGCCCGGGCCGTGCGCGGCGCACCGCCACGGGCGTTCAGCGCGTAGCCCAGCCGGCGGCCCCGCCCGGCGTAGCCCGCAGAAGAACGGGTAGAAAGTCCCAATGGCGCCGACGGAATCCGCACCCGGGGCGGAACGGTTCATTCCGGGCGAGGCACACAGCCTCGACGACCTCAAGGAGGCCGCGCCGGGCTGCCGCGGCTGCGAGCTCTACGCGGACGCGACCCAGGTGGTCTTCGGCCGTGGCGCGGCGCACGCGAAGATCGTGATGGTCGGTGAGCAGCCGGGCGACATCGAGGACCAGAAGGGCCTGCCGTTCGTCGGCCCGGCCGGCCACCTGCTGCGGCGCGCGGTCGACGCGGCCGGCATCGACCCCGGGACCCTCTACATCACCAACGCCGTCAAGCACTTCCGCTTCGTCCAAAGAGGAAAGCGACGGATCCACCAGACCCCCGAGCAGCAGCACATCACGGCCTGCCGCCCCTGGCTCGTGTCGGAGTTCGCGTTGCTGCGTCCCGAGGTCGTCGTCGTGCTCGGCGCGACGGCCGCCAAGGCCCTGCTCGGCCCGTCCTTCCGGGTGACCCGCCAGCGCGGCGAGGTGCTGCCCTGGCCGGACGCGGCCCAGCACCCCGACGACTTCCGGGTCGCCCCGATCGAGGGCGGCGTCGAGGTGCCGCCGGGCAAGCTCGTCGCCACCATCCACCCGTCCGCCGTGCTGCGCGCCGACGACCAGGACGGCGCGTTCAACGGACTGGTGGACGACCTGAAGGTGGTGGCGTCAGTGGTGTCCGGTCGATGAGGGCCCGACCCATCGCGTACGCCCCGAGCAGGTCGTCACCCGCATAGGCCACGCCGGCCAGGTGCGCCAGGTGCGCGTCGGCGTTGACGGCGACCGTGTTCGCGGTGCCCAGGTACGTGAACAGCGGAGCGTCCGAAAGGGAGTCTCCGTAGGCGACGCACCGCGACCGCGGCACCCCGTGCCGCACCAGCAGGGAGTCGACGATCCGGACCTTGTCGGCCGGCGCGAGGATGCCAGCCGGGTCGACCGGCGCCGAGAACGGCGGCGCCGGGAACCGGGACGCGACCACCTCGTCGACGCCCTCGTCGAGCAGCAGCCGCGCGAAGAAGTCCGGCGACATGGTGATCACGGCCGACCGCTCGCCGCGGGAGCGGATGTCGGCGCACACCTCGCGGATCCCGGACAGCCACGGGCTGCCCGCGTAGATGGTGGCGACGATGTCGAGCGTCAGCGACCGCCACAGCTCGCGCACGCCGCGCGCGAACCCGACCGTGTCGATCTGACCGGCCACGAACGCGGCCTCGAGCGCCGCCACCTGGGTGACGGTGCCGGTCGCCACGCCGATCTGGAGGCTCGCGGACGAGCCGCGCAGCAGCGTGCCGTCCATGTCGAACACGTGGAGGACGGTCACGACAGCAGTTCGCGGGCCGCGGCCAGGAAGCGGTCCTCGGCCGCCGCCGCGGCGGGGTCCGCGTCGCGCATCGTCGGGAAGTCGTGCAGGAGGCCGGGCTCCCGCCAGTGCCGCACGGGTACGCCCGCGTCGGCGAGCCGGGCCGCGTACGCCTCGCCCTCGTCGCGCAGCGGGTCGTGCTCCGCGGTGACGATCAGCGCCGGCGGCTGCCCGTGCACGTCGGCGACCAGCAGGTTGACCGCGGCCGACGAGCGCGTGGCGGCGTCGGGCAGCCACCAGCCGATCCACCGGCGCAGCACGGCCGGGTCGAGGAACGGGTTGTCGGCCTCGGACCGCACGCTCGCGGAGCTCAGCGTCGGGTCGGCGTTCGGGCAGATCAGCAGCTGCGCCACGAGGCCCGGCACGCGCAGGGCGACCAGCGCCGCGACCATCCCGCCGGACGAGTCCCCGGCCACGGCGAGCGGCGCGCCCGAGCCGGCCAGCGACGTCAGCACCGCCTCCGCGTCGTCGATCGCGGCCGGCCACGGGTGCTCCGGTGCCCGCCGGTAGTCGACCGCCACCACGCTCGCACCGGTCGCGTGGGCGAGCCGGCGCACCTGTGCGTCATGGGTGTCGAGATCGCCGACCACGAAGCCACCGCCGTGGAAGAACACGATCACGGGGGTCGCGTCCGGCTGGTAGACCCGGACCGGGACGCCCGCGATCCGGCTGTCCTCGGTGGGCATCGGCGGACCGGGCGTACGCGCGGCGGCGCGCTCACGCGCACCGGCCCGCAGCGCGGCGACCTCGTCCTCCATCAGGTCCACGATAGGTCAGCCGGCGGTGAAGTTGTCCGCCACCTCACGATCCAGCTCGAACAGCGCACGCTCCGCGACCTCGCCGAGCGGCCCGTCGCCGACGCCGTCAGCGGAGATCTCCAGCACGGCGACCGCACCGCCCGTCGGCTCGTCCTCGACCACCAACGCGGCCTGCCAGACGTCGTCCCGCCAGTTCGCGGCGAGCCCCGGTGCCGTCACCGCGCGCACGCGGTGCAACGGCTCGGGCAGCCACCCGGCCGACCGCGCCGGATCCGTCGCGGTGTTGTAGACGACCTCAGGCTCGGCCGACATGCCACGCTCCCGTCGGACTCCCACGACCCGCACCGTACCCGCCGGGCCGGCGCGCAAACGGTCAGGTCGCCTCCGCCGCCACCTCGCCGCTGCGCCGCAGGTGCTGCCACTTGAGCAAACCCCCGGTCAGCGCGGTCGCGGCGGCGTGCACCAGCACCAGGTACATCACCTGCCGGTAGACGAGCTGTTGCAACGGCAGCGCCCATAGCGGCCGCAGGGGTTCCTTGTCGAGGCGGAACGCGAGGATCGCGGTCACCACCTGGATCACCAGCACCGCGAGCCAGGCGACCAGCGCCTCGACCCGGTCCAGGAAGAACAGGCCGTACACGGCGAGGATGTCGAGCACCGGGGCGAGCAGCGGCAGGACGACCGAGAACAGCGCGATGAACGGCAGGCCGCGCCGGCCGAACCGGCCCGAGGGGCCCTTCTCGACGAGCGCGCGACGGTGCCGCCACATCGCCTGCATCGTGCCGTAGCTCCACCGGTAGCGCTGCCGCCAGAGCTGGCGCAGGGTGTTGGGCGCCTCCGTGCGGGCCACCGCCGACTCCTCGTAGACCACGCGCCAGCCCGCCCGGTGGATCGCCATCGTCAGGTCGGTGTCCTCGGCGAGGGTGGCCCGGCTGAGCCCGCCCGCGTCCTGGACGGCCTGGCGGCGGAAGCCGCCGAGCGCGCCGGGGATCGTCGGCATGCAGTGCAGGGTGTCGTAGAGCCGGCGGTCCAGGTTGAACCCGATCACGTACTCGATGTGCTGCCAGGTCCCGATGATCCGCCGCTTGTTGCCGACCTTGACGTTGCCCGCGACCGCGCCCACCTTGGGGTCGGCGAACGGCTGGACGAGCCGGTGGATCGCGTCCGGCGTGACCACGGTGTCGGCGTCGACCATCACGAGCAGGTTGTGCCGGGCCAGCGCGACGCCGGCGTTGAGCGCGGACGCCTTCCCGCCGCCGGGCACCCGCACCACCCGGACGTTGGGCAGCCCGAGCTCCTCGACCTCTTCGGCGGTGCCGTCGTCGGACTCGTCGTCGATGACCAGCACCTCGATGCCGGGATGCGTGCCCGTGGCCAGGCTGCGCACGGCTGCGGCGATGGTCTTCCGCTCGTTGTAGGCGGGCACGATCACGGTGACCGGCTCGTTGACCTCGGGCCCCCACGACCAGGTGCGGGCCCGGCGCCGTCTGGCGTGCCGGACGGCGAAACCGAAGAGCACGAGGGTACGGCCCAGCGTCAGGATGCCGACCAGCAGCAGGAGCACCCAGAGCAGCCGGCCGGTCCCGTCGGCCACCTTGACCGCCCAGACCAGCAGCCCGCCGCGGATCTGGTCGCCGCGGCTGGCCTGCCCGGCCGCGAGGTCGGGCGTGCTGGCGCCGAACGCGCCCTCGACCGTGGCGAACCGGTAGCCCCGCTGGCGCATCATCGGGATGAACTTGTCGAGCGCCGCCACGGTCTGCGACCGGTCGCCGCCCGCGTCGTGCAGGAGCACCACCGCGCCCCGGCCGTCCTCCGGCGTCGAGCTGCGCACGATCGCGTCGACACCCGGCCGGGCCCAGTCGCGGCTGTCGGTGTCGTCGAAGACCGAGACCATGTCCTGGTTGCCGGCCGCGCGGACCACCGACCAGTGCTTGTCGTCGAGCGAGTCGACCCCGCTGGAGTACGGCAGCCGCACGAGCGGCGTCGTCACGCCGGCGGCGTACGCGATGGCCGACCGGGTCTGGCTCAGCTCCAGCCGTTGCCGCCAGCCGGAGAGGCCGGCGAGGTCGGGGTGGGTGAACGTGTGCGCGCCGACCTCGTGCCCTTCGCGGACCATCCGGTCGACGAACTCGGGATGCCGGCTGGTCTGCGAGCCGATGACGAAGAACGTGGCGCGCACGCCGTGCTTGTGCAGCACGTCGAGCACCTGCGGCGTCCACAGTGGATCAGGGCCGTCGTCGAAGGTGAGCACGATCGTGCGGTCGGGCACCTTGTGGCTGGTGGCCCGGCCGTCGCGGGTGTCGACCACGGGACCGCCGTCGCGGACCGCCGCCGGCACCGAGCCCTGCGGGCCGATCGCGCCCTCGTTGTCGGGCGCGAACCGCGAGTTCGCGTACGCCCCGATGGCCAGCAGGTTGGCCAGCACCAGCGTGCCGATCCCGGCCAGGATCCAGCGGCGCCCCGAGAACCGCGACCGCCCGGGCTCGGGCACCACGATGTGCTGGGTGTCGCCGATCCGCTGGCCCCCGCGCCAGGTGCCCATCAGCCCACCCCGACCGCCTGGCTCAGCCAGAGCAGGGCGAGCAGCACCAGCACGAGCAGGAGGAGGGCGTAGACGGTCCGCCGCAGCCGGCGGCCCCGGCGGCCGCTGCGGTCGACGAAGATGGCCTGGGTGGCCTCGGGCAGGTGGATCCGCTGCGTGGCGACGTCGGGCTTGTCGGCCCGGCCCCGCGCGGCTGCCCGCGTGGTCGGTCGCGGAGCGTCCAGACGGATCTGGTCGGTGCTTCTCGCCCGACCCACGAATCGACGGGCCATGGGAAAAAGCGTAGGTTTCTCGCCGGGACTTTGCATGATCAACAACTCGTATGTCCGCAACCCGACGCGTACCCCCAGAAATCAGGTCGCGAGTGCCTCCGCGACCGCCCGGTCAAGGCCCAGTGCCGCACCTTGCCGGCGGGCCCGGTCGTAGGTGACGTTACCCAGCTTGCGGCGCAGCGAATCCGCGTCGGGACCGTCGTCCGGCCAGGGCAGCACGTATGCGCCGAGCCAGGTGGCGCCCGACGGGGTCTGCAGGGCCGCGGCCGCCGCGGTCAGCCGCACCGCCCGCTCCGGCTCGCCCTGTCGCGCGTCCAGATCGCCGAGCCCGGCGATGAACAGCGGCGCGCTGTTGGTGTCGCCCTTGCCGTAGGCCGCCGACAGCCCGTCGGCCAGGTAGTCGTGCGCCTCGGCGAAGTCGCCCCGGGCCATCGAGTTCAGCGCCAGGCTGTAGAGCGCGACCGAGGTGCCCAGCGAGTCGTCGACCTGCTGCGCCGCGACCAGCGCCGTGTGGAACTCGTCGGCCGCGGCGTCGTGGTCGTCCTCGAGCAGCGCGATCGTGCCCAGTCGGCTGTGGTAGATGCTGGCCTGCCAGTCGTCACCGATCTGCGCGGAGAGCCGGCTCGCCTCCTCGATCAGCGGCCGGGCGCGCTCGAAGTCGTGCTGGACGACCGCGAGATGGCCCAGCGGTCCGGCGGCGCGCGCGATGCCCTCCATGTCGCCGACCTCGCGCAGGATCAGCAGCGCCCGCTCCAGCCGGGGGCCGCCGCGGGCCAGGTCGCCGCTGGCCAGCGACATCGTCCCGGCCGACAGCAGCGCGCGCCCGTAGCCGCGGCGGGAGAGGTACTCGCTCATCTCGAAGATCCGGGTCAGATAGCGCAGCGCCTCGTCGATGTGGCCGTGCAGCCACCAGAACACCCAGATCGCCTCGGCCAGGCGCAGCGCGGACTCCGGGTCGTGGTGGTCGAGGAACCAGCCCATCGCCGCGGTCAGGTTGTCGTGCTCGGTCTCCAGCCGGTCGAGCAGCCCGGCTTCGGCGAGCCGGTTGAGGCCACGCTCCACGGACACGGCGAGGTTGAGGTAGTGCGCGGCGTGCGCCTGGTGCGCGGAGTCCCAGTCGGGACCGTCGCGGAGCTGGTCGAGGGCGAACTCGCGGATGCTGTCGAGCATCCGGAACCGCGGCTCGGCCGCCGGCTTGCTCACCTGCCGGACCAGGCTGCTCTGCACGAGCCCGTCCAGGGAGTCGACCACCTCGTCGACGTCGTCCGTGCCGCCGTCGCCGACCGCTTCCGCGGCGTCGAGCGTGAACCCACCGGTGAACACGGCGAGGCGGCGGAAGAGCCGGCGCTCGCTGAAGCTGAGCAGGTCGTAGCTCCAGCCGACGGTGTCGCGCAGCGTGCGCTGCCGGTCGGGCAGGTCGCGCGCGCCGCCGGTGAGCAGCTCGAGCGGCCGGCCGATCCGCTGCAGGATCGCCGCCGGCGGCAGCACGCGGATCTTCGCGGCCGCGAGCTCGATCGCCAGCGGCAGTCCCTCCAGCCGGCGGCAGATCTCCACGACCGCGGGCAGGTTGTCCTCGTTGAGGGTGAACGCGCCGGACGCCGCGCGGGCCCGGTCGACGAACAGCCGCACCGAGCCGTAGTGGCCGACCGCGTCGAGCGTGATGTCCCGGTCGGGGATCGCGAGCGGCTCCAGGGCGAACGCGTGCTCGCCGCTGATCCGGACCGGGGACCGGCTGGTCACCAGGGCGGTCACGCCCGCAGCGCCGGCGAGGACGTCGGCGAGCACGGGTGCGGCCTCGATCACGTGCTCGAAGTTGTCGACCACGAGCAACATCTGCCGTGTACGCAGGAACGCCACGATGTCGGCCAGCGGGCGCCAGGTGCTCGAGGTGCGCAGCCCGAGCGCGCGGGCGATCGCGTCGACGACGAGGTCGGGCGAGTTGACCGTGGACAGCTCGACGTAGCCGACCCCGTCGGGGAAGACCGGGCGGAGCCGCTCGGCGAGATCGGTGGCGAGCCGGGTCTTGCCGACCCCGCCCGGCCCGGTCAGTGTGACAAGGCGCACGTCCTCGTCGGTGAGCAGCTCGGTGAGGGCGGCGATCTCCAGGTCGCGGTCGAACATCTGGGTCCGCGCGACCGGAATCGCCGCGGGCGGCGCCGTCTCCGGCCCGACGCCGCTTTCCTGGAACCGCTCGGTGAGCAGCACCGCGATGTCGTGCTCGACGAGGCGGCGCAGCTCACGCGCGTCGCTGAAGCGGCGGAACGAGACGTCGGCGCTGGACTCGATGTCCTCGATCAGGGCGGCCAGCCGGGGGTCCCGCCGGGGCGCCGGCGTCTTCACGTAGATCAGCCGCGGCATGTCGGCGGCCAGGCGGTACTCGTCCTCGATGCCGGAAACCGAGGCGCCCGGCTCGATCCAGCCGTAGTCCTCGCCGTACACGCCGACGAAGACGTGGCTCTGGGCGATGTAGGCGCGGTAGACGTCGCGCGGCGCGTGCGGCCGGGCCCCTTGCTCGAACATCACCGGTGCGAGGTGGAGCCGGAGCACGGCCTCGCTGACGGCCTCCCGCTCGGTCGCGAGCTCGTCGAGCGTGGAGCTGACGAAGACCCGAAGTCGCTGATCCGGGGTGTGGATCGACAAGGGGTATCACTCCCTATTGGGGCATTTAACGTGAAACAGCCTAGCCCCGAGATGGCCGGATGCGGAGACCCGCGCTCCCTGGTTTCGCCGCCTCGGCTCCCTGGCGCCCGGCCGGGCCAGGGTGGGTCCCTGGCGGACGCTACGGCGGGCCGGTCCGGTCGCCGGGTGGCCGGAGAGACGAACGTGACAGGGGAGGCGTAAGCGGACACTGTCCACTCAGTCCCTTACGGTGCCGGCGCGCGGGCCGTTAGCCTGCCGGTCATGGACGTAACGGCCGTTCAGCGGCGCACTCTGCGACTGCTGTTCGGCACGCAGGTCCTGGCCGGCGTCGGCACCACGATCGGCATCGCGGTGGGCGCGCTGCTGGCCGCCCGGATCGGCGGCACCGCCGTCTCCGGCCTGGCGTCCAGCATGGTGGTCGTGGGCGCGGCGGCGTTGGCCCTGCCGATCAGCAAGATCATGACGGGGTACGGGCGACGCAGCGGCCTCGTCGCCGCGTACGCCGTCGGTCTCGTGGGTTCGCTCCTGGTCGTGCTGGCCACGGTCGTCGAGAGCCTGCCGCTGCTGCTGGTCGGCTTCGCCGGCTTCGGCGGCGGCTCGGCGGCCAACCTGCAGGCCCGCTACGCCGCGATCGACCTGGCCACGCCCGAGCGCCGGGCCCGCCAGCTCGCGGTGATCGTCTGGGCGACCACCCTCGGCGCGGTCGCGGCGCCGAACCTGACCTCGCTGGCCGACACCGCCGGGATCAACCTCGGACTGCCGGCCCTGGGCGGGCCGTTCGCGGCCAGCGCGGTGGCGTTCACGATCGCGGCGGTGCTGCTCTACGTGTTCCTGCGGCCGGACCCGCTGCTCACCGCCCGGGCCCTGGCGCCGCTGCCGGGCGACCCGCGGGCGGCGACGGCCCGCGACGGCTTCCGCGCGGTCTTCGGCAACGCGACGGCCCGCCTCGGCGTGTCCTCGGTCGCGGTCGGCCACCTGGTGATGGTCGGCGTGATGTCGATGACACCGGTGCACATCGACCTGGAGTCGGGCCACGGCGACGCCGACGTCCTGCGCATCGTGGGCGTCGTGCTCAGTGTGCACATCGTCGGGATGTACGCCTTCTCACCGGTGGTCGGCTGGCTCGCCGACCGCCTGGGCCGCCAGGCCCTGATCCTGGTGGGCGCCGGGGTCCTGGTCGCGGCGTGCGCGGTGGCGGGCTTCTCGGGCCATTCCACGGCGTGGCTGACCGTGGGCCTGTTCCTGCTGGGCCTGGGCTGGTCCGCGACGATGGTGGCGGGCTCGACCCTGCTGTCCGAGTCGGTGGGCGTCGACGTCCGGGCCGCGGCCCAGGGCTTGTCGGACACGCTGATGGGCGCGGCGGGCGCGGCCGCGGGCGCCTTGAGCGGCGTCGTGGTGGAACTGGCCGGCTATCCAGTCCTCACGCTGCTGGCGGCTACTGCCGTGGTCCCGCTCGTCGCGCTAGCGTTACGCCCGTTGCCCACCGGGCCGGCACCTTCTTCCTCCGGCCCGGTCGGGCAATCCTCGGGCGACCCCTCCGGCCCGGTCCCGGACCTGGGCTCGATCTCGAAACGCTGACTGCCGCGAACCCTGGACCGGCCCTACAGGCCTTGAGCCGAGCCCGCGCGGGCCCTCGCCCTGGCCGACTGCCGTTGCTCTGCTTGCATCGGCGGATCGCCGACTGCCGTTGCTCTGCTTGCATCGGCGGATCGCCGACTGCCGTTGCTGCTCGCCGAAACCGCCTCGGCCGCGCCCGCGCGGCGCCGC
>NZ_JBFAIU010000108.1:0-21782 GCF_040654855.1 Asanoa sp. NPDC050611 | reverse complement strand
AGCCACACCCCCCCGCCGATGTACCCGCCCGGGCCCGGCGGGGGGGCCCGGCCGCCCGGCCCCCCCCCGGCCGGGGGAGCGCGGCCGGCCGGATGTCGCTACGCTGCGTCTGCGCAGAGACGCTCGCCTCTTGAGGACGGCCGACATGACGGAGCACGCGCACCTGGTCGACGGCGACGACGCGCCGCCGGCGATCGACACCACGACAGCGCACTCGGCGCGCATCTGGAACTACTGGCTCGGTGGCAAGGACAACTTCGAGGTCGACCGGGCCGTCGGCGACGAGATCCTCGGCATCCTGCCGGACGTCGCCGACCTGGCGCGCGCCTCGCGCGGCTTCCTGGAGCGGTCGGTCACGTTCCTGGCCGAGTCCGGCGTGCGGCAGTTCCTCGACATCGGCACCGGGCTACCGACGGCCAACAACACCCACGAGGTGGCCCAGGCGATCGCGCCCGAGTCGCGGATCGTCTACGTCGACAACGACCCGCTGGTGCTCGTGCACGCGCGGGCCCTGCTGGTCGGCAGCCCGGCCGGCGCCACCGCCTACGTCGAGGCCGACCTGCGCGACCCGGCCCGCATCCTGGCCGAGGCGGCGAAGACGCTCGACCTCACCCAGCCGGTCGCCATCACGCTGATGGGCATCCTGCACCACGTCACGGACACCGCGCAGGCGATGGCGATCCTCGGCCGGCTGACGGCGGCGGTGCCCTCCGGCAGCTACCTCGCGCTCTCGCACGCCACCAACGTGATCCACGGCGCGGCCTCCGACGACGTCGTCAAGCAGTGGAACGAGGTCGGCGGCGAGCCGATCCTGCTGCGCAGCCCGGAGGAGATCGCCGGCTTCTGCGCCGGGCTCGAGATCGTCCCGCCCGGCGCCGTCTCGGTGTCCCGCTGGCGTGCCACCGAGGTCGACGGGGTGCTGCCGCCGGAGGTCGACGAGTTCGGCGTGGTCGCCCGCAAGCCCTGACACCGGCACCGGATCAGGCCGTCCGCCGCCACTGTGGACGGCGCGCGTTGGTCGCTGCGCGCAGGACCCACTCGACCGGGCCGTACCGGTGGCCGGCCAGCCAGCGGGCGCTGAACACCGCCTGCGCCGCGAAGACCGCGACGGCGATCCCAACCGCCGCCGGCGGTGACACGTCGCCGATCAGGCCGAAGCCCCAGCCGGTGAAGATGACCGCGCAGACCACCGACTGCGCGAGGTAGTTGGTCAGCGCCATCCGGCCGGCGGGTGCGAGGGCGCCCGCGACGCGGTGCCCCGTCGGGGTGCCGAAGAACCGCAGCAGGGTGGCGACGTAGGCGGCGGCCAGCAACGGGCCGGTCACCACGGTCAGCGCGACGGCGACCATGTTGAGCCCGGTCGTGCCGCCGGTGCTCGCGAACACCGCCGCGCCGGCCAGGCCCACGGGATAGCCGACGAGCTGGACGGTGCGCAGCGCGCGGCGGTGCCGGTGCGCCTCGGCGAGCACGCGGCGCTTGCCGGCGGCGAGGCCGACCAGGAACGCGGCCAGCGCCGCCGGGGCCTGCACCGACGCGAGCGCGGACAGCATCTGCGGCATCGAGCGCAGGTGCTCGGCGATCACGGTGGCCGGGCTGCCTTCCAGGGCCGCGGTGGACCGTTGCCCGCCGGCGAGGGCGGCGGCCGTGTCGGTGGACGGGCCGAGGCCGCCGAGCGAGGCGAGCGCGATGAACGCCGCCACCACCACGGTCAGCACGACGGCCGTGATCATCGCGGTCCGTGGGCCGACCCGGCGCATCGCGAGCAGGACCAGGCCCAGCACGGCGTACGTCGTGAGGATGTCGCCGTGGAAGAACAGCACCGCGTGCGCGGCACCGAGCACGAACAGCGTGGCCAGCCGACGCAGCATCCGCGCCCGGAACGACGCTCCGGCACGCGCCGCGGAGTCCATCTGGAGCGTGAAGCTGTAGCCGAACAGGAACGAGAACAGCAGGTAGAACTTCATCTCGAAGGCCAGCGCGACGAACCATCGGACGGCATCGTCCACACCGGACGAGAAGGCCGGGTCGTCGACACCGTGCCACGGATAGGCGGTCGCGAAGAACGCGATGTTGACCACGAGGATGCCGAACAGCGCGAAGCCGCGCAGCGCGTCGACGTCCAGGATGCGGCGCGCGGCCGTGCCCGGTCGGGCCGGGGCGGCGGCGGAGGAGACCGAGTGGTTCGTCATGCGGACGAATATACGGACGTCCTATACATCTGTCTATGACGTTTGTATAGGACACTTGTTTATCAGTCCGCTAGACTCGCCACCGTGGGTCATCGGGAACAGCTGCTCGAGGGCGCGAAGCGCTGCCTGCTCGAGCGCGGCTACGCACACACGACCGCGCGCGACATCGTCGCCGCCTCCGGCACCAACCTGGCGTCGATCGGCTACCACTTCGGGTCCAAGGAAGCCCTGCTCAACGCCGCGATCATCGAGGCGATGGACGAGTGGGGCACCGAGCTGGAGCGGGCCGTCCAGGTCGACCCGGCCGCCGGACCGATGGAGCGGCTCGAGGCCGTCTGGGCGGGCGTGGTCGAGTCGATCGCCGCGCATCCGCGGCTGTGGTTCGCGAGCGTCGACGTGCTCACCCAGACCCTCCAGAACCCCGAGCTGGCCGACCGCCTCGCCGCCGCGATGCAGGCCGGGCGGACGGGCTTCACCACGCTGGTGCTGGGTGATACCGCGGACGACGCGGAGCCGCCGCCCGCGGTCGGCGCGCTGGTGATGGCCGTGATCACCGGGCTCACGGTCCAGTGGCTGCTCGACCCCGAGCGGGCGCCCAGCGCACAGGACCTGGTCGGGGCGCTGCGCGCGGTGGCGGGCGCGCCCGAGCGCTGACCCGGCGGAGCTACCGTTGATCCATCGGCCGATGGGCGGGGGTGGGCCGGTGGCGAGGATTTCGTTGGACAGCGCGACCAGCGAGGTCGCGGCCCGGGACCGGGCGCTCGCGACCCTGGTGGCGAAGGTGGGTCCGATCCGCTACCTGCCGCGCTTTCCGGACGGGCCGTTCGGCATGCTCGTCCGGTCGGTCATCTCGCAGCAGATCTCGGCGGCCGCGGCGCAGGCCATCATCGGCCGGACGGCGGCCGCGATGGGCGGGCTGTTCACGCCCGAGGGCTTCGTCGCGACGTCCGACGACGCGCTGCGCGAGGCCGGGCTGTCCCGCAACAAGGTGCTCTCGGTGCGCGACCTGTCGGCGAAGGTGCTCGACGGCACCGTCGACGTCAGCCCGGCCACGAAGCAGTCCGACGCCGAGGTGGTCGAGCGGCTGACGAAGGTGCGCGGGATCGGCCGCTGGACCGCGGAGATGTACCTCATGCACTGCCTGCGCCGGCTCGACGTCTGGCCGGTCGGCGACCTGGACGTCCGCGAGGGCTACGCGCTCACGTGGGCCGTCGAGCCGATGCCCACGGCGACCGAGCTGGAGCCGCTCGGCGAGCCGTTCCGCCCGTACCGGTCGGTGGTCGCCCGCTACTGCCAGGAGGCCGTCTTCCTGCGCCGGGCGGCCTAGCTCCGGCCGTTGCGGGCCTCGATCGCCTTGACGGTCTTCGCCAGCTCGCCGCCCAGCACGCGGGCGCCGGCCACGCTCAGCAGCGCACCGAGGGCGCGGCCCTTGAGGTTCTTGCCGTCGCGCACGACGACGACGTCCACATTGGTCGTCCCGTCGGCCTGCGGCGTCAGCGTGTAGGTGTGCCCGGACCGGTTGCTCCAGATGTTGGAGTCGGTGGTGGTGAGGACCACGTGGTTGACGTCGGACCAGTCGTAGCGCAGGCGCTCCCAGACGCCGCCGGACCCCTCCGTGACGTCGGCCTGGGTCGGGCCCTTCTCGTGCACCTTGAGGTAGCCGTCGGCGCTCCGGCCGAAGATCTCCGACCGCCCGGGACCGAAGTCGGTCAGCGCGGCGACGAACTCCTGCGGTGTCGAGGTGGTGGTCTCGTGCATGCGGATGGTTGCCATGGTTGCTCCCTCCGGACTCCAGCCTAGTCCCGGGTGGCGACGCGGCGGAGGAATCTCGCGCCCGCCTCGAGGACGTCCGCGGCGGTCCAGTCGAGGGCCGGTGCGGCCACCGTGATCTCGGCCAGCGCCATGCCCGGCACCTCGGCGTCCTGCCAGCCGGCGGCGAACCACACCTTCTCCTCCTCGGCGAGCGCGACCGCGGCGTCGTTGAGCGCGTCGGCCGGGTGCGGCAGCCAGAGCCGGAAGCGGTGGGTGTGCGGCGGTTCCGGGAAGACCCGCGCGCCCGGCAACGTGGCCAGCGCCGCCGCGACCGTCCGGGCGTGCGCGACGTAGTCCGGGATACGCGGCAGCTCCCGGTCCAGGCCCGCGAGCGCGGTGAGCGCCGCCGGCCACTGCTGGAACGCCTGTCCGCCGAACCGGTGCCGCCAGACCCGGGCGTACGCGGCCAGCTCGGCCGTGCCCGCGAGCGCCGCGCCGCTGATGCCGCCGACCGTCTTGTAGAACGACACGTAGACGCTGTCGGCCAGGCCCGCGATCTCGGCCAGGCCGTGCCCGAGGTGCGGCACCGACTCCCAGACGCGGGCGCCGTCGAAGTGCACGCGAGCGCCGACCGCGCGGGCCGCCGCCGCGGCCTCGGTCAGCTCGTCCCAGGTGGGCAGGACGAAGCCGGCGTCGCGCAGCGGCAGCTCCAGCAGCACGGTGCTGACCGGCTCGGCGATGGCGGTGATCTCCGCGGCGGTCGCGTTGCGCGGCGCGGTCGTCGGCCAGACCGCGTGCAGACCGCTGAGTCGGGCGTACGCGTGCCGCTCGTGCAGTTCGAGGTGGCTGAGCGGATGCAGCGCCACCGCCCGGCTGCCACCCCGGTCGGCGCCGTAGCGCAGCGCGACCTGCTGGGCCATCGTGCCGGTGGGGAAGAAGACGGCGGCCTCGGTGCCGAGCAGGCCCGCGACCCGCTCCTCCAACGCGGTGACCGGGCCGTCGCCACCGTAGAAGTCGGGCAGCTCGTCGAGCCCGTCCAGGTCGGCCAGCCGCTCCCGCATGGTCAGCGGCCGCTCGCCCGAGAGGATCCGGTCGCAGGCCCGCATCGCGGCGACGCGACGCTGCCTCGTGTTGTCGTGCATCGGCCGATCCTCGCAGCATGACCTCCGGGCATGCGTACCCGGTCGGCTCGTGGCATCGTGGTGCCGGCGAGGAGGCGCGTCATGAACGAGACGGCGGTGCTGGTCCCTGATCCGCCCGGACCCGCCACGACCAGCCGCCATCGGTGCGAGCCTGGGGTCGAGGGGGTTCGTCATGGCAACACTCGCATACGAGACATTCGTCGCGCCCGCCACGCCGGTGGTCTCCGACGACCTGCCCGCGGGCGAGACGCGGGAGATGTGGTCCCCGATCAGCGCGACGCTCATCCACGGTGACCGTGAGGCGGTCCTCGTCGACGCGCTGCTGACCGATCAGCAGGGGCACGACCTCGCCGACTGGGTCGAGGCGTCCGGCCGGGAGCTGACCACGATCTACGTCACCCACGGGCACGGCGACCACTTCTTCGGCGCCGCCGCCGTGCTCGAGCGGTTCCCGGACGCGCGGCTGGTGGCCACCCCCGAGGTGGTCGACGTGATGCGCGCCAACCTCGAGCCGGACCGGCTGGACGGCTTCTGGCGGACCAGGTTCCCGGACCAGATCACGGATCCGGTCGTGGCCGAGACGTTCGACGGCGACATCGAGCTCGAGGGGGAGCGGCTGATCGCCGTGCCGCTCGGACACAGCGACACCGACCACACCACGGCCCTGCTCGCGTCGTCCATCGGGCTCGTCGTGGCGGGTGACAGCGTCTACAACGGCGTCCACCTCTACCTCGCGGAGGCCGGCGACGGCGGGCTGGACGGCTGGTTCGGCGCCCTCGACACGATCGACGACCTGCGCCCGCGGGCGGTGGTCGCCGGGCACAAGGCGCCCGGCGCCGGGGACAGCCCGGCCGACGTCGACGCGACCCGCGACTACCTGCGCGACTGGGCCGAGGCCGTGCGCCGCAGCACCGACACGCAGGAGCTCTACGACACGATGATCCGGCGCTACCCGGACCGGATCAACCGGGCGGTCGTCTGGCACTCCGCCGAGGCGGCGAAGGGCTGACGCACGCCGGCGCGGCGACGGTGCCGCCGCCGCGCCGGGTCGTGCGTGCCGGTCAGACAGAGATCCGTCCGGCGCCCGCGTTCGCCGTCACGCTGCCCTTGACGGCGCTCGCGCTCTCCAGGGAGTACGAGTAGGGGATGCTGGACACGGAACCGCCGCCGCTCTCCGGCGAGCCGGAGCCGGTGAAGTAGTTGTTCCGCGCGACGATGGCGCCGTCGTCCGAGTCGGCGTAGCCGACCAGGGTGGGCTCGTCGACGCCCTCGAAGTAGTTGCCCTCGACCAGCACGCCGGCGCCCATCGTGGACGCGACGCCGTACTCGTTGTTGTTGTAGTAGTTGTTGTAGACGTGCACGGGGTTGCCGAAGCGGACCCGCGGGTGGCGGGTGCCGGAGCCGTCGAACCAGTTGTGGTGGTAGGTGACCCGCAGGTGGCCCCGGTCCTCGCCGGCGTTGTCGTCACTGTGACCGAGCAGCATCGACTTGTCGTGCCCGTACACCCGGTTCCAGGAGACCGTCACGTAGTCCGACGCCCGCTTGACGTCGACCGCGCCGTCGTACCCGTTGGTGAAGCTGTTGTGGTCCACCCAGACGCGCGTCGAGTACTGGACGTTGACCGCGTCGTCGTCCCAGTCGCGGAACGAGATGTTGCGGATGATCACGTTGCTGGCGTTGGACACGTTCAGGCCGCAGCCGGCGATCGTCGCGCCGGAGTTGCCGAGGATCGTCTTGTTGGAACCGACGGTGATCATGCCGGAGCAGGAGATCGTGCCGGAGATCCGGACCACCCGGGCCGTGCTGCCCGAGACCGCGCTCGACAGCGCCGACGAGGAGTTCACCGTGGTGGCCGACGCGCTGCCGCCGCCGGTCGTGCCGCCGCCCTGGGTCGCCCAACCGACGAGGCCGGTGGGCGGCGTGCCGCCACCGCCGCCTCCGCCGCCGCTGCCGACCCGGTTCAGCGACCACTGCTGGTTGAACCCACCGAGGTCGGCGTACTGGGAGATCGCGCCGCCGTCCGCGGTCGACCACTCCCAGACGTCGAGGGCCTTGCCGCTGTGCCGGTTGAGGAACTTGACGAACCCGCTGTCGGTGTCGCGCACGGCGAAGTGCTGCCGCGTCGTGCCGTTGTCGGAGTTCGCGACGAGCTGCGTGCCGTCGTTGGCGTTCGGCAGCTCCAGGAACTTGCCGCTGTGCCGGGAGCGCAGCTTGTAGTAGCCGTTGCCGGCGTCGACGAACTGCCACTGCTGCGCGTTGTTGTCGTTGCGGGTCCATTGCACGATGGGCGCGCCGTCGGCCGTGTTGAAGTTGTAGAGATCGACTGCCTTGCCGCTGTGCCTGGAAACGATCACGTAGTAGGCACCGGTGTCGATGGTGGCCGCTTGCGCGGGTGCGGCCACCACCTGCGTGACCGCGACGGCTGCCAGCAGGCCGAGACCGGCTGCCAGCAGGGCGCGTACGCGGCGCGCGGGAGCGGAGCGTTGCATGGGAAAAGACCTCCGTTGCGGACTGGCCGGCGGGGCTGGTCGCCGGCTCACTGGGACTCGCATAGGAAAGCGCTTTCCTCGGGCAACGTAGGCGTTTATACCGATGTTCGTCAATGCTTTGGAATGTGCAGGAAGTTTGCAGTGCGTTCGGATGATGGCACGACGCGGTGGAGATACGGGTCTGCGCGGCATATGGTCACCCCTATGCGGGTGGTCAGCCGGGAGCGGGTCGTCCAGGGCGGCTGTGCGTTCTTCCTGCGAAACGCCACTGTGGACATGGACGGTCTCGCCGGCAGCCTGTCGGTCAGCCGGGCCACGCTCTACCGCGTGGTGCACGGCCGCGACCCGCTGCTCGGCGACGTGCTGTGGCGGCTGGGCGCACGGATGCTGGCCCGGGCGCGGGCCGAGACGGCGAGCGAGGGCATCGACGGCGTCCTGGAGACGACCCGGCGGTTCGCCGACCGGGTCCGGCACGCCGAGCCGTTCCGGGCGTTCCTCGAGGCCGAACCGGCGACGGCGGCCCGGGTGCTGTTCACCCCGGCCGGCGACGTGCACGCCAGGGTGGTGCAGGCGCAGCGGGACATCCTCGCCGAGGCCGTCGACCCCAGCTGGTCGCCCGGCGACCTCGACGGCGCCGCGTTTCTCTACGTGCGGGTCGTCGAGTCGACGCTCTACGCGGACCTGCTCGGTGGCCGCCCGGCCGACGCCGGGACCGCGGAACGGGCCGCCCGGGCGGTGCTGGAGGCCTGCTGAGACGGGTGTCGCAGCTTCGGTGCGCGCGGTAGCCGCTCACATCGACGACTGCTTATGGTGCCGGCATGAGCCGTCCCTGGCGCCGCGCCGCGCTCGCCCTCGTCCTGCTCACCGCGTCGCTGACCGTTTCGTCCGGGCCGGCGGCGGCCTCCGACGGGCGCGAGCCCGTGGCCCGACCCACGGTGCGGGGCCCGATCCCCGGCGCCGTTCCGGGCGATCGCCTGGCCACCAACCTGGCCGACACGTACCCCTTCTTCTCGACGCCGTTCGACCTTGCCCGGCACGGCTACGTCGAGGAGGAGTTCTACCTGTCCGGCGTCGCCGACGGCTGGGACACCGCCGGCAACCGGGTGGCGACCGACGTGCCGTACCAGACCCGGCTCGTGGTCCGCCGCCCGGCGAGCGCGCGGCAGTTCAGCGGGACCGTCCTCGTCGAGTGGCAGAACGTCACCGCGGGCTACGACCTCGACGCCCTGTGGAACGCCGAGGCGACCACCCGCGCCGGCCACGCCTGGGTCGGCGTCTCCGCCCAGCGGGTCGGCGTCGACCAGCTGCGCGGTTGGAGCCCGACGCGCTACGGCGCCCTGGACGTCACCGGCGGCGGCCGGTTCGTGACCGACGAGCTGTCGTACGACATCTTCGCCCAGGCCGGGAAGGCTCTGGCCGACCCGCGCGGTGTGTCGCCCCTGGGCCGGCTGACCGCCCACACGGTGCTGGCCATCGGCGCCTCGCAGTCCGCGTCGCGGATGACGGTCTACTACGACAAGGTGCTGCCGCAGGTGCGCCCGGTGTACGCCGGCTACGGCTTCATCGTCGGTTCGGCGCCGACGCGGGCCGGCGCCGAGCCGGTGTTCCAGGTGCTGTCCGAGACCGACGTGCGCACGCCGGTGCGGCCGGCCGACACCGACCGGTTCCGCCGCTGGGAGGTGGCCGGCGGGGCGCACAGCGGCTACAACGGCCAGGTCTACCGGGCGCCGATCCAGGAACGCGACCTCGGCGCCGCGCCCGTCTACACCTGCGCCCAGCCACCGTTCAGCCGGATCCCGGTGCAGCACGTGACGGCGGCGGCGTACGCACACCTGATCCGCTGGGTGCGGCAGGGCACCCCACCGCCGACCGCGCCGCCGATCGAGTTCAACGCGGACGGCACCAAGGCCCGCGACGCCCTGGGCCTGGTCCGCGGCGGCATCCGACTGTCCCAGCTGGCCGTTCCGACGGCGCTCAACACGGGCGACAACGCGGGGGAGTCGTTCTGCTTCCTGTTCGGCACCCACCGGCCGTTCGACGAGGCCACTCTGGACAGTTTCTACCGCACGCACGTCGGCTACGTCGCCCGGGTGGTCGCCACGGACGTCCGCAACGTGGCCGCCGGCTACCTCCAGCCCGCCGACGCGGCCGAGAACCTCAGGGACGCCCTGCGCTCCGACGTCGGCCGCTGAGGCATACTCCCGGGGTGCTGACGAGCGAGTTCTGGTCCCTGGTCGAGGGTGCGCGCGCGGACGCCGGCGAACCGTCCAGCGCGGCGGTCGGCGCCGCGCTGGTCGACCGCCTCGCCGGCCTGCCGCCGGCCGGCCTGCTGGAGTTCGACGAGTGCTACTCCCGCGCCACCGGCCGCGCTGACCAGTGGGGCCTGTGCGCGGCGGCGTACCTGATCTGGGACCACCTCTCCGACGACGCGTTCATGGACTTCAAGGGCGGTCTCGTCGGCCTCGGCCAGGAGGCGTTCGAACGCGCCGTCGCCGACGCGGACAGCCTCGCCGACCACCCGACCATCCAGGCGATCGCGGCTCGCCGGATCGAGCCGTTCACGCTCAGCGGCGAGGCGATCGGCAGCGCCGCGGCCCGGGCCTACACGAACCGGACCGGCGACGACGACGCGTTCTGGGAAGCGCTGGACGCCTACGAACCCACCCGGCAGGAGGCCGACGAGCCGGCGGGAGAAGCGTGGGACGGCCGCTTCGGCGGCGCCGGTGACGTCGCACGGATCCCGTCGCGGCTGCCCCGCCTGCATGCCCTGTTCCGCCCGGCCGCCGCCACGGCCACGCGCTAGGCGTCCCGGCGGCGGAACAGGGCGCCGGCGCCGGCCACCGCGAGCGCGACGAACACCGCGAAGACGGCGCCCGAGGGCCAGCGGGTGAACAGGCCGACCTCCTCGGCCAGGCCGCCCGACGCCTCGCCCGCCGCGCTGACCAGCTGCAGGCCGGCGGTGAACGGCAGGTACCTCACCACCGGCAGCAGCCAGTCCAGGGCCGGCGCGTACGACAGCCGGAAGATGAGCTGTTCGACGATCATCGGCGTGACCAGGAGGACCACCAGCGCGCCCGGCACGCCCCGCAGCAGTTGGCCCAGCGCGACGCCGAGCACCGCCCAGAGCACGCCCAGCAACAGGTAGCCGAACACCGTCACATCGGTCAGGCTCGGCATCGACGCCCAGAACGGCCGGGTGACGGCGACGTTGACCAGGATCGACACCGCCGTGACGGCCAGTGCCGCCGCGCCGACCACCAGCACCTTCGCGGTGAACAGGCGGATCCGTTGCGGCACCGCCGTCAGGGTCGGCTGGATGGTGCCGTAGCGGTACTCGTGGCCCGACGCGAGCACGCCCAGGGCCGCCAGGAGGACCACCGCCATCGGCACCGGCAGGTTCGACCCGCCACCGGTCACCGCGGCCACCACCAGATCCCGGGGTGGGTCGTCGGGCTCCAGCCAGGCGATCATGAGCGCGATCACGGCGTTGAGCACCAGGGCGAAGCCGATCAGCCAGTACGTGGACCGCAAGGTGCGCAGCCGCACCCACTCGAAGCGCAACGCGTCGGTCATGCCACACCCCGCGCGACGTATTCCTCGGCGTCCCCGGTCGCGGTCATGAACGCGGTCTCCAGCGACGCGGTCGTCGTCGTCAGCTCGTGCAGCCGGATCCCGTTGTCGAACGCGACGTCGCCCACGGCGGCCGCGTCGGCGCCGCCGACCCGCAGGGCGCCCTCGTCCTCCACCGAGGTCGTCACGTCGGGGAGCGCGGCCAGCGCCGCCGCCAGCACGTCGGCCTGCGGTGTGCGCACCAGCACCGTGGACTGCGTGAACGACCGGACGAACCCGTCGACCTCGCCGTTGTAGATCATCCGGCCCCGGCCGACGACCACCAGCTCGTCGGCCATCAGCGACATCTCGGAGAGCAGATGGCTGGAGACGAAGATCGTGCGCCCCTCGGCGGCCAGCGCCCGCAGCACGTCGCGCAGCCAGTGGATGCCGTGCGGGTCCAGCCCGTTGGCCGGCTCGTCGAGGATCAGCGTGCCCGGGTCGCCCAGCAGCGCCTGGGCCAGGCCGAGCCGCTGCGCCATGCCGAGCGAGAAGCCCTTGGGCGCGCGGCGGGCCACCTCGGCGATGCCGACGAACTCGAGCACCTCGTCGACCCGCGCGGCCGCGATGCCGCTGCCCGCCGCGAGCATGCGCAGGTGGTTGCGGGCGCTGCGGGTCGGGTGGAACGCCTTCGCCTCGAGCACCGCGCCGATCTCCCGCATCGGGTGCCGGATCGTGCTGAACCGCCGCCCGTCGAAGAGCGTCTGGCCGCTGCCGTGGTCGAGGTCGAGCATCAGCCGCATGGTGGTCGACTTGCCGGCGCCGTTGGGGCCGAGGAAGCCGGTGACCATGCCGGGGCGCACCTCGAAGGTGAGGTCGTCGACGGCGACCTTGGCGCCGTACCGCTTCCCGAGTCGGGCAGCCGTGATCATGTCTTGTCTCCGGACGGACGTTGTGATGTCGCGTGCAGAATCGCCCAGGGTTGCTGAGTTTCCGCTGAGAGCCGAGAGTGGTGTCCGTGAAACGGGCCCTGGCCGCGCTGACCGTCGCGGCGTTCGCCACCCTCGTCGTCGACGTCGTCGCCGCGCACCGGTCCGCGGTCTCGCTCGGGCCGGCCGTCGCGTTCGTGCTCGCCGCGACGTTCGGCATCGGCCCGGTCGAGCGGCGGCCGGAACGCTGGCCGAGGTACGCGTACATCGCGCTGCTCTTCCTGCTCGGCGGCGCGGTCTTCACCAGCTCCGGTGCGTCCGTCGGCGCCACGCTGATGCTGGTCGTGCTGGTCAGCCAGACCACCCTGTTGCTGCCGATGCCGGCGGTGGTCGCGGTGGTCGCGCTGGTGCCGTTCTTCCACGCCGGCATGGCCTTCGCCGAGGGCCTGCGCGAGGGCCTCGGCCTGCTCGCGGCGGCCGTGTTCGCCGCGGTGCTGACCAAGCTGCTGCTCCGCGAACAGGCGGCCAGGGCGGCGCTGCGGGAGTACGCCATGCAGGCGGAACGGCTCGCGGCCGCGCAGGAGCGCAACCGGGTCGCCCGGGACATCCACGACGGCCTCGGGCACGCCCTGACCGTGGTGCAGATGCAGATCAAGGCGGCCCGCGCGGTGCTGGCCAGCCAACCCGAGCGGGCCGACGAGGTGCTGGCCAAGGCCCAGGGGCAGGCAGAGGAGGCGCTGCGCGAGGTGCGCCGGTCGGTCGGCGCGCTGCGCGAGCGCCAGCCGGCGGTGCCGTTGCCGGACGCGCTGAAGGCGCTGGCCGCGGAGACCTCGGCCGCCGGCGTGCCCACGGACCTCGACGTCACCGGGCCGGTGCGGACGCTGGGGGAGGAGGCGACGGAGTCGTTGTTCCGCGCGGCGCAGGAAGGGCTGACCAACGTCCGCAAGCATGCCCGGGCCAGCCGGGCCGCGCTGACGCTGGACTATTCACGGCCGGCCGCGGTGCGGCTGGAGGTGCGCGACGACGGCACCGGCACCGGTGTCCAGGACCAGGAGGGCTTCGGGCTGCTCGGGGTGCGGGAGCGGGCCGCGCACGCCGGCGGCCGGATGAGCCTCGAATCGATGCCGGGCAAGGGTTCCACGCTGTCGGTCGAGGTGCCCGGATGACCGTGCGCGTGCTGCTCGTCGACGACCAGGCCCTGTTCCGCGAAGCCCTGGCGGTGCTGCTCGGCGCGCACCCCGACGTCGAGGTGGTGGGCGAGGCCGGCGACGGCGCCGAGGCGCTCGACCGGGTCGCCGCCCTCGTACCCGACGTGGTGCTGATGGACCTGCGGATGCCGGTCCTGGACGGCGTCGCGGCCACGCGGCGGCTGCGGGTCGACCATCCGGGCGTCCGCGTGATCGCGCTGACGACGTTCGACGACGACGAGGACGTGTTCGCGGCGCTGCGCGCGGGTGCGGTCGGCTACCTGCTCAAGGACGTGTCGTCGGCCCGGCTGGTCGAGGCGGTGCTGGCCGCGGCGCGCGGCGAGTCGGTGCTGCAGCCCTCGGTCGCGGCCAAGGTGGTGGCCCGGTTCGCCGCACTGCCCGCCGAGTCGCCGGAGCCCGCCCCGCAGCCGCTCGTGGTGCCGCTGTCCGACCGGGAGCTCGACGTGGTCCGGCTGCTCGCGCAGGGACGCAGCAACCGCGAGATCGCCGCCGCCCTCTACCTGGCCGAAGGCACGGTCAAGAACCACGTGACCAACGTGCTCGGCAAGCTCGGTGCCCGCGACCGCACCCAGGCGGCCCTGCGCGCCCGCGCGCTCGGCCTGCTGCCGTGACCGGGGCATGACCCCGACCATGACCTTCGGCACCTGACGCGCAGGGGCCCGTCCCGGGAGGATCTGTCCATCGACAAGGACAGCGAATCCGAAAGGGCACCGACATGACCGCCGCAGTCCGCCCCACCCGCAAGGACCACCTTCGCTTCGCCCTGCACTACGTCGAGATGGTCGTCTCGATGCTGGTGGGCATGTTCGCTCTCGATCCACTGTGGCCCGACAGCCTCACCGGCCACGACGCCACCGGCGCGCTGGTGATGGCGACCAACATGTCGATCGGCATGGCGGTCTGGATGACCATCCGCCGCCACCCCTGGGCGCGCACCGCCGAGATGGTGGCGGCGATGTACGCGCCATTCGTCCTGCTGCTCGTGCCCTATCAGCTCGGCGCGATCGACGGCCACGGCCTCATGATGGGCGGCCACGTGCTGATGTTCGTGAGCATGTTCGCCGTCATGTGGTGGCGCCGCGGCGACTATTACCACCACGGCCACCATTGACGCAAATTTAGTGTGTCGGCGGGTTCGAACCGCTCCGGCCGACCTTATTTTTTTGCTTATCTTTCCCTTAAGTGACCGACCGTGATTTCCCTAATTCACATTGTCGCGGATCAGGCGACCGACGCGAGGCGGCGCGGAGCCGGCTCGGCGAATTCCTGGCGCTCGAAGACCTCCTGGCGCTCCGGGTTGTCCGTGCGCAGCGGCAGCGGGACGGCCTGCATGGGCGGCAGGGGGGTCGCGATCATCGCGCGGGCCAGCGAGGTGAACGCGTGCGCCGCGTTGACCGACACCAGCCCGACCAGTCGCTCGTCGCGGTGGTAGCCGACGACCACGCCGGACCGGGCCTTGTCGCGCCGGTGCCGCTTCAGCTCGCTGATCTTGACCTCGCCGTCTGGCACGAGCTCGCCGCAGACCTGGATGCGTAGGCCCCACTGCTCGGTCCAGAACCGCGGGATGACCGTGACCGGGCCGGCCTCGCCGTCCTCGGCGAGCAGCGTGCGGGCGGCGCCGCGGCCCTGCTCCAGGGAGCTGATCCAGTGCTCGGCCTTGCGGGGGGAGGGGCCGTAGCGCAGGTTGGGCCAGGTCGCCACGGCGCCGCAGGCGACGACGTCGTCGAGGCCGACGACCCGCAGGCTCGGGTCGCAGAGCACGCCGTTGGACAGGTCGATGCCGGAGTTCTCCAGCCAGCCGGTGTCCGGCCGGCCGCCGGTGGTCGCGACCACCACGTCACCGATCAGGTTCTCGCCGTCGTCGAGCTGCACCATCCAGCCGTTGCGGAACCGGTTGGCCGAGGCCACCCGGTGTCCGAGCCGGAAGTCGACGCCCTCCTCGCGCATCACGTCGGTGACGTGACCGCCGATCTCCTCGCCCAGCGCACGGGCCATGACCTGGTGTTTCGAGTCGATGACCACGCAGTCGCGGGCCATCGACCGCACGGCCGAGGCGACCTCGGCGCCGGTGATGCCACCGCCGACGATGATGACGCGCTCGGCGGTGCGCAGCGCGCGCCGCAGCGCCCACGCGTGCTCGAGGTTGTGCAGCAGGTGCACACCCGGCTCCGCGGCCCACTTCGGCATGCGCGGCGACGAGCCGGTCGCGATGACCAGGCCGTCGTACGCGAAGGATTCGCCGGTGTCCGTCTCCACCCGGTGGTTGTCCGGGTCGAGGTCCACCGCCGTCCGGCCGAGGTACCAGGTCAGGTCCTCGTCGTGGAACGGCATGCGGGTGTCCTGCGGGCGCTTGTGGCCGGTGAGGATGCCCTTGGAGCACGACGGACGGTCGTACGGGCCTTCCTTCTCGGCGCCGAGCATCGCGATCTCGCCCGGGAACCCCTGGCGGCGCAGCTCTTCAGCTGCCGCGACACCAGCGCGTCCCGTCCCGACGATCAGAATCCGCCCGTAGTCCGCGCGCCTGAACCGCCGCGTCATCGGTCTCCCCTGCTGCGTCGACGTGGACCGGCGCCCGAGCCCGCCGGAATCCGTGTGGGGCCGGTCAACGGCTGCTCGGCCGGCTCAGTGTTCTTCTGGGTAACCACCGTGGTCGCGGTCCGGTTGAGCTGGATCGCCCGCGCCGGACACACCTCCACGGCTCTGATCACGTCATTCGCCAGATTGGGTGGCACCGTCGCCTTGTACGCCAATCGGCCGTCACCCCGGAGGGCGAACACCTTCGGCGCCTCGTGCTCGCAGAAGCCGAACCGGGCACACCGGTTGCCGTCGACGTTGACCAGCAGCTCGTCGCCGATGCCGGCGGCACCGTTGCGCCGGTCGGTGGCTTCCTGGCGCCAGTTGAGCCACCAGGGCGTCGTGGTCAGCCACAACAGCACGGTGATCACGAACGAGCCGAGGACGGCACCCCAGCGCAGCCCCGTGGCCATCTCCGAGCCGGACATCAGCACGTGGCCGACGAGGAGCATGTAGGCGACGTAGTTGAACGCGTGGAACGCGCGCCAGCGGGTGTAGCCGATCTTCTTCTGGATCAGCACCGAGAGCGTGCAGGCCACGAAGAGCTCGAGCGAGATCACGCCGACGCCGATGCCGATCGGGTCGTACGGGTTGGTGAACGGCACCAGGACGTCGACCAGCTTGACCGTGCCCATCGGGCCGGCGAGCTGGGTGAACCCGTGCACGACGCCGAGCAGGACGCCGACCAGGGCGATCGTCTGGTGGATCCCGTACACCGTCGCGTGCTTGATCCGGCTCTGCGCCCAACCGTTGCGGAGCATGAGTCCCCACAGGACCGCCAGCCACAGGAGGAAGAGCGACACGAACCCAACCGTGGCCGCGACGATGTGCACGCTCTCCTGCGCATTGCGCACGGTGCTTCCTCCGTTGTTCGCAGCGGGAAGTGGGGACAACGCAAGTATGGTGCGGAGCGTCGAATTGTCAATCTGGTCGGCGTACGCGTTTCGGGGGTAGTTTTCCGTGGCCACCACGCTGTGGAACGGTCACCGGACGGTCGGTTGGCGAACTATAAATTTCGTTTAGGCGCGGCCTAGGGCTTCCTTCACTTAAGCCTTCTCTAATTGACAGGTGTTTATCGTCTTCCTTCGAGTCGAGGTGCGGCTGCGGCCGCCGACGTCGAGGGAGTGAAGGTGGAAGTCCGGCAGCTGGTCGGGTTGGGTGCGCGAGCGGTCGCACTGGCGTCGCTGGTGGCATTGTTCCCGGCGACCGCCGCGCTGGCGATCGACCGGCAACAGGCCCCGGCGGCGATGAGCCACCCGGGCCACGTCGCGGGTATGAGCCACAGCGAGCACATGGCCGCGATGGCGCAGACCACGTGGGACCTCAACCACGCCAAGCACATGGCCGCGATGACCGCCCTGCAGGACCAGAGCAAGCTGGTCTACCTCGCGCCCTCGCCGGGTCCGGAGAAGGAGAAGCTGCCGGTTCCGGTGCCACCGGACGTCGCGGTCGCGGAGAACGGCAAGTACGGCCCGCTCGGTCCATCGGACGTCGACCTGGTGGTCAAGGTGCGCCTGGCCGGCCTCTGGGAGCAGCCCGCCGGCGAGATGGCGGTGAAGAAGGGCAAGAACCCGCGGGTCAAGGAAATCGGCAAGATGATCGCGGAACAGCACGCGGTCCTCGACACACTCGACGTGCGGGCCGCCCAGCGCCTGGGCATCCAGATTCCGAACGAGCCCAATGCGGACCAGCAGTTCTGGCTGCAGGAGATGCGGGACGCGGAAGGCGACGAGTTCGACCAGATCTTCGTCGACCGCCTGCGGGTGGCACACGGCAAGGTCTATTCCGCCATCGCCTTCGTCCGCGCCGGCACCCGCAACGACCTGGTCCGCGAATTGGCACAGCAGTCCAACCAGTTCGTCAGCACCCACCTGACGCTGCTGGAGAGCACGAACCTGGTGGACTGGCAGCACGTCCCGCTGCCGCCCGAGCCCGCGGACGGGCCCGTCCCCGCCGCCGGCTACATCAAGAGCGGCGTCAGCCCCACAGTCATCTGGCTGGTGCTCGGTCTGGCGCTGGTCGCCGGCACCATCACCACGCTGCGCGTAGTCCGTCCCCGATAACAAACAACCGCAACCGCAACGGTGTGTGTCCACATGGAAGGTGACAGGGAATGACCAGAACAAGGCAGCACCCCCGCAAGAACCGGCGGTACATCGCCGTGTTCGCGACGCTGGCGGTGTTCGCCGGCCTCGTGGCCGTCACCCAGGTGTCGCTCGCAGGAAGCCGACGGGGTGACCGCAACAACAGCCTCCCGGTCTGCCCGCCCTCGGCCGCCGCGCCGGCTTCGCACGACCACAGCGACGAGCAGGACCCGTCGGCGGTTCCACCGTCCGGTGCCCCGGCCGGCGAGGTCGCCGGTGCGGCCGGCGACGGCACGTCGGCTGACGCGCCGGACGCCGACGCGCCGGAGGCCGACGCTTCCGCCGAGGCCCCCGCGGCCGAGGCCACGACCCCGGCGGCCCAGGCCCAGCAGCAGTCGCGGCGCCAGCGGGACAGCGACCGGCAGCGGTGCCGCCCGGCCAGCACGCCGACCAGCTCGACCGGTGGCTCCAACGGCGGTTCGAACGGTGGCAGCAACGGCGGCAGCACGCCGAGCACCGGCACGAGCAGTGGCACGACCACCAGCCCCACCACGACGCCGGCCGCACCGCCGCCGCTGCCGGAGACCCTCGGCAACACCTGTGAGGGCACCGAGTTCCAGGAGCACGACGGCTTCCAGAACGGCCCCCGCTGCGTCAGCACCCAGTTCGGTGAGGTCGGCGCCGTCGAGGACAACCCGACGCTGCTGATCAGCCGGGCGCCCGCCCGCGTCCGGGTCAACTCGGCGTTCGACATCCAGGTCAGCACCCGCAACCTCGTTCGTGACCGGTTCCTGCCGGCCGGCGCCGGCGGCTACTACAAGGAGAGCTCGCGCCTGACCGAGGAGGGCCTGCAGCGCGGTCACTTCCACGTCGCCTGCCGCCTGCTCAGCGGGCGCAGCGCGCAGGACCCGGCGCCGGTGCCGGCGTTCTTCAAGGCGGTCGAGGACGGCGGCGGCGGCGCTGCCCCCGACACCGTGACGGTGACCGTGCCGGGTCTGGCCGCGGCCGGTGTCGCCCAGTGCGCCGCGTGGGCCGGTGACGGTTCGCACCGCATCCCGATGATGGTGCGGGCCAACCAGATCCCCGCGTTCGACTCGGTCCGGGTCGTCGTCACCAACCGCTAGTCACAACAGAGCACTACCGCTGCGGCAGGGCCGGGCACCGGAAACGGTGTCCGGCCCCCGCGGTAACACAGTCCATTGTGTATCGGCGCCTACCGGTTCGGCCCGGTCAGCGCCGCCGACAGGTCCCACAGCCGCCGCGCCCGCTCCGGGTCGAGGGCGTAGCCGGCGACACCGCGCCGCACGCCCGGCCGGTGCGGCCCGGCCTCCTGGCAGTCCTCGAAGTAGCGGCCGGTCACGCCCGCGACCAGCGGCGACGCCGCGAGCAGCACCGAGGTCGCGGCACCCTGCGCGGTGTTCTTCCACGACACGTCGGCGCTGCCCGGCTCGAACGACGCGGGCGCGTCGGCGACCGGACCGATGTGCCGGCCGAGGTTGGTGCTGGTGATCCGGCCGGGGTTGAGCGCGTTGGCGGTGATGCCCTCGGCCGCCCAGCGCCGCGCCGCCTCGACCGCGAAGAGGATGTTCGCCGTCTTCGACTGCCCGTACGCGAGCCACGGGTCGTACGCCCGGTGCTGGAAGTTCGGGTCGTCCAGGTCGACGTCCGCGTTGACGTGCCCGACCGAGCTGACCACGACGATCCGCGCGGCGCCGGCGGCGGCGAGTGCGCCGTGCAGCCCGGTCGCGAGGGCGAAGTGGCCGAGGTGGTTGGTCGCGAACTGCAGCTCCCAGCCGCGGGCGGTGCGGAGCAGGGGAGTGGCCATGATCCCGGCGTTGGCGACAAGGATGTCCAGCGGCCCGGACCAGCCGGCGACGAACGCCGCGACCGAGTCGGGGTCGGCCAGGTCCAGCTCGGCCACGCGGCCGCTCGCGGGTGCCACCCGGCGGCCGGCGGCCACGTCGCGCACCGCGAGCGTGACCTCGGCACCCGCGTCGGTCAGCGCGCGGGCGGTGGCGACGCCGATGCCGGACGACGCGCCCGTGACGATCGCGCGGCGCCCGGTCAGGTCGACTCCCGCGAGCACCTCGGCCGCGGTTGAGGTGGCGCCGAACGGTGTGGTGATCATGGCTCCTCCTGCGGTTACGCTGTAAACGGACCCAGCTCCGCTAATGCCTCCGAGGCTAAGCGGACCCGGCTCCGGATAGCCAGCGATCCGCGTCACACCCATCTGGAGGTGCCCATGCGCGCCGACGCGCGGGCCAACTACGACCGCCTGCTCGAGGTGGCCGCGGCGGCGTTCGCCCGGGAGGGCACGCAGGCGTCGCTGAAGGCGATCGCGAAGGACGCCGGCGTCGGGATCGGCACCCTCTACCGCCGCTTCCCGACCCGGGAGCTGCTGGTCGAGGCCGTCTACCGCAACGAGGTCGAGCGGCTCTGCGCCGCCGCGCCCGAGTTGCTGGAGACCACACCGCCGGCCGCGGCGCTCGCCGGCTGGATGGAGCGGTTCGTCGACTTCATGGCCACGAAGCGAGGCATGGGCGAGGCGCTGCGGGCCCTGCTGCTCTCCGCCGAGGACCGGCTGGAGACCCGCGCCCGGTTGCGTGCCGCGATCGCCACCCTGCTCGACGCGGGCGTGGCGGCCGGCGCCGTGCGACCCGGCGTCGACCCCGACGACCTGCTGCTCAGCCTCGGCGGCATCACGCTGATCGCGGGGGAGGAACGGGAGCGCGCGTTGGCCAGCCGCCTCGTCGACCTCCTGCTGCGCGGGGTCACCGCGGCTCAGTAGCGCCAGCGGGTCGCGGCCACCACCGTCTCGTCGTCGGCGCCGTCGAAGAGCGCGATCTCGCCGCGGCGGACCGTGGCCACCGTGTCGACCAGCGCCGCGCCGAGTGCCTCGGCGAGCACCTCGTCGGCCTCGAACGCCGCGACCGCCTGCCCGAGCGTGGTCGGCAGGCGCTCGATGCCGCGGGCGGTGCGCTCCTCGGCCGTCAGCGTCGACGGGTCGACCGGCACGGGATCCGGCAGCACGGCACCGCCCGCGACGCCGGCCCGCCCGGCCGCCAGCAGGCCGGCGAGCAGGAGGTAGGGACTGGCCGCGGCGTCGACGCACTTCACCTCGAGGTTGGCCGCCGGTCCCTCGATCATCCGCAGCGCCACCTCGCGGTTCTCCACGCCCCAGCCGGCGTACGCACCGGCCCAGAGCGACGGCAGCAGCCGCAGGTAGGACGCCACCGAGGGCGCGCCGAGGGCGAGCAGCGCCGGCAGCCGGTCGAGGATCCCGGCGGCGAACGCCGCGCCGTCCCGGTCGAGGCCGGCCGGGCCGGCGCCGCCGGACATCAGGCTCACGCCGTCGCGCAGCACGCTGAGGTGCACGTGCCGGCCGTTGCCCACGGCGCCGGCGACGACCTTCGGCGCGAACGTCGGGCGCAGGCCGTGCGCGGCGCTGACCGCGCGGATCGTCTCCTGCGTGAGCACGACCGTGTCGGCGGCGCCCACGGGATCGTCCGGCGCGAGCGCGACCTCGAACTGGCCCTGCGCGTACTCCGGATGGATCTGCTCGACCGCCACGCCCTGCGCCGCCAGCGCCGCGAGCACCTCGCGCAGATAAGGCGCCAGCTCGACGAGCCGGATCATGCCGTACGCGGGACCGGTCGTGGCCGGCGTGAACCCGTCGCCCGGGCCGCGCGAGACGCACCACTCGATCTCGAACCCGCACCGCACCTCGAGCCCGGCCAGCCGGCCCACCTCGCGCTGCAGCAGCCACCGGCCGTCGAGCGGGTGCGGCTCGCCGGCCTGGTCGAAGCGCAGGCCAGGGTCGTCGGCACCAGGGACTGCTGGTCGCAGTCGCGGGTGATGCAGGCAAC
>NZ_JBFAIU010000107.1:15171-21982 GCF_040654855.1 Asanoa sp. NPDC050611 | reverse complement strand
GTTGAGGTCGACCCCTTCGGCGATGAGCTGGGCGACGGCCGCGGTCGCGGGGCTGCGCCGCTCACCGGTCGTTGTCGAGCCGCACGAACCCGCGCCAGTGGTGGTCGCGGTAGGACCTATTCCGGAATCGTCAGGCAGAAGGGCTTGCCGGCCGGGTCCGTGAAGACGCGGAAGGTGTCGGTGCCCGCGGGTAGTCGGGTGGCGCCCGCCGCGACCGCGGCTCGTTCGCCCTCGTCCAGGTCCGCCACCTGGACGTCCAGGTGGAACTGCTGCGGATGCGCCGGGTCCGGCCACCGCGGCGCCGAATAGTCGGCGACCTGCTGGAACATCACCGGCTGCGCGCCCTCCTCGCCGATCATCGCCATCCCATCCGCCTCGTAGGTGACCGGCTTGCCCAGCAGCTCCGCGTAGAAGCGGCTCAGGGTCGCGGCGTCCGGGCAGTCGAGCATGACGCCCATCAGGGTCGTGGCGGGGTCGTCGGCCTTCAGGCACAGGTCGAAGGGATGGCCCGCCGGGTCGGCGACCGTCAGCCACGTCTCGTTGCGGCGCAGCAGGGTGCCGCCCAGCGACGACGCGCGGGTCAGCGCCGCGTCGAGGTCCGGGACCCGCAGGTCCAGGTGCGCCTGCTGCGGCCGCGACTGGTCCGGCCACGACGGTGCCTGGTGGTCCGGCGACAGCTGGAAGGCGACCCGCCACCCGTCAGGCGTCTCCAGCGTGATCCAGTCGGAGTCGACCCACAGCTCCTTCCACCCGGCCAGGCCCTGGTAGAACGCCGACAGGCGGCTGATGTCGGGCGCGTCCAGCACCACCGTGTCGAGCTTTCCGATCATCGTCGTCTCCCTCGTCGTCTCAGCCACCGCATCGTGCCCGAGGGGTACGACAAGAAACCGTCACCCGCCCGCGATCGTCGACGCGACCCGGCGCAGGCCGTCCGGCGTGTGCAGGTACGCCAAGAACCGGGCACGGGCCGCGTCCACCGCCGGCCCCGGCGCGAGCAGCGCCGCCTGCTCCGCCGACGACGCCAGCACCCGGTCCGCATGCGGCCGCCGGGCCGCGTCGTAGCCCGACACGTCGCCCCGGGCGATACGGCCCGCCAGGTCCACCGCGTCGAGCAACCCGAGGTTGAGCAGCGGCCCGCCGATCCCGGCGACCACGTGCGCCGCGTCCCCGGCGAGCAGCACCCGCCCGGCCGCATAGCGGGACGCGACCCGGTTCTGCCGCGAGGTCGAACGCCGCAGCACGTACGGGCCGCCGGACGTCGGCGGGGCGTCGAACCCGACCGGCACCCCCAGCACCCGCGCCAGGCTCGACCGCAGCTCACCCACCTCCATCGGCACCGTGTCGTCGACCGCCGCATCCCACTCGAGCGTCGTCACCAGGTGTGGCCCGCCACCGAACCGGGCGAACGAGAACACCCCGCGCGGCGTGCGATGGAACAGATATGGCCGGTACGGCCCACCCGGACCACGCAGCCGACCACCGAACCGGGTCAGCGACCCCGGCGGCAGCACGACGTGCGCGCTCCGGCTGACCACGCCGTCCTGCGCGACACCCGGGAAACCGATCCCGGCCGCCTTGCGCACGAACGAATGCGCGCCATCGCAGCCGACCAGATAAGCACAATCCAGGGTGTACGCGCCGGACGGCCCGGACACCGAAACCGTCACCCCGGCCTCGGAGGGCGAGACCCCGGTGACCGTGTGCCCCCAAAGCACCGAAACACCGGCGGACCTTGCCAGCTCCGCCTCCAGCCGCCGCTGCGGCACCGGCAGCACGTACACCGGATTGTCCGGCAACCGCCGCAGGTCCAGCGGGAATCCCCCGTACATGTACCGCGGTGCCGGCCGCGGCCCGCCGCGCCGCCCGCTCAACGCCGCGTACAACCCCCGCGCGTGCAGCATCGGCACCGCCCGCCCGACGATCCCGTTGGCCTTGGGCACCAGGCTCGGCGCCGGCAGCGCCTCGAGAACCACCGGCCGCACGCCGAGCCGGGAAAGCTCGCGCGCGCACATCAACCCGACCGGCCCGGCACCGACAACGACGACATCGACCATGGCGTCAACCGTAGTTGACAACCGCCCAACCGTCAATCTAAGTTGACGGCGTCAGTACGGGTTCCCCGCCGTCAGCCGCAGCGTGAAGCCCGCCTCGTCGCGCGAGAACGCGACGTAGTTGCACGACTGGTGGGTGATCCACAGGCCCAGCCCACCCGTCGAGCTGTCCCGCGACGGCAGCAGCCCGGCATAGGGGTCCGACGGTCCCGCGCCGCCGTCGGTCACCGACACCACGATCCGGTCGGCCCCGGCCCAGTAGCGCACCCGCACCGGCGGCAGGCCGTGCCGCAGCGCGTTGGTCACCACCTCGCTCACCGCGATGACCAGCTCCTCGGTCTCGTCACCAGGCAGCCCGGGGTCGACGAGCCGCACCGCGTGCCGCGCACCGGCCGCCGTCGGGTCGACCAGCGTGATCAGTGGCGGCCCCTCCTCCAGCGGGTCGACGGCGACCGGAGGCCAGGCGGACAGGAACGACGTCGGCGCCGCGTACGTCGGACTCGGCTCGTGCCGCCCGTCGGCGTGCAGCGACCGCGGGTGGGTCCGCAGCACGTCGGACAGCACCGTCGACGGCGTGATCCGCGTGTCGTAGGCGCACAGGCTCCACAACGGGAACTCGTCGTACGCGTGGTTGATCGCCGCCTCGTAGCGGGCCCACCAGTTCCACGTGGCGCCCAGCGACGGCCGCGGGATCTCGCCGACGATCCGGATCTGCCCGGCACCGTCGGCGACATGCCCCGCGAGCAGCTCGCGATAGGCCCGGATGGCGGCGGCCGGCCGCGCGTACATGCTGCCGCCGGTCAGGAACGACACCCCGGAGAGGCAGGAGCCGGGCAGCGCACGCCGCACGAGATCGGCCTTCTCCGGGCCGAGTGCCACCACCGTCGGCTCCTTGGAGTCGACCCCGCCGACGAGGAACGGCAGCACGACGGCCAGCAGCTCCTCGTCACTGGCGTAACAGACCGCCTCGTGGAAGTAGCCGACGTGGCCGGCGGCGGCACCGGTGCGGGTCATCGGGCCTCCACCCGGAGGCCGGGCACGCGCAGGAGCTCGACCAACCGCGCGGCCGCGGGCATGGGCGTCCGCAGCACCGCCGTGGCACCCCGCCCCCGCGCGTAGGAGGCGAGCTGGAGCAGCGATCGATGGTCGACGAAGTCCAGGCTGCCGGCGTCGACGACGAGCTCCCCGTCGATCACCGCCGGCGAGACCTGGTCGAGCACCCGGGCGAGCGCTGCCGTCCCGGTGACGTCCAGCTCCCCGGAGATGGCCAGGTCACCCGACCCGACCACCGCGTGGAGCCGGAACGACACGTCCGGCAGGTTGTGCACCTCGTGCAGGCAGGCGAGGTCGCTCAGCGCCCCCGGGTCGACGACGCGCCGGTCGTAGCCACACAGCCCCGACAACGGATTTCGCGCCATCAACCGGTCGATCCGGTGTTCATAGGCAGCGAACGCCGCGACCTGTGCCGCCGACCGGACCAGCGGGGTCACCTCGCCCACCACCCGGAGCCCCGTGTGGCCCGCCGCCAGCGCCGACGACAGCGCGTCAGCCCAGTAGGCGACCGTCGCGGCCGGGTCGACCACCCCGTAGACGTCGGACACCGGCTCGGGCGCCACCCCGTCGATGTCCGGCAGGTCGTCGCCGACCAGCCGGACCGCGGCGCCGGCCGCGCGACCCTCGGCGAGGAAGCCGCGGGCACGCCCGACGAACTCGTCAAGATCAGCATAGGCCCAGCACAGATGGCGCCCGGCGGTCGGCCGGGCGGCCTGTGCCTGCGCCGCGTGCATCCCGACAGCGTACGCCGTCGCCGTCAGCGGCACCGATTGCACAGGTGGCGGTCACCTCATGGTCAGCCGCCCGGACCCCCGGAGATCATCTCCCATTCATTTAGCGCCATCAATGTGCTGGTCATGACGAGGCTCAGCCGACGCATCTTCGTCCTCGGTGGACTGGCCACTGTGGGCACGACGATCGTCCCCCTGTCCCGCGCCCTCGCGGCGCCGCCGTACCCCTTCAAGCTCGGTGTCGCCAGCGGCGAACCCGCTGCCGACAGCGTGGTCCTGTGGACCCGTCTGGCGCCGACCCCACTCAACGCCGACGGCCAGGGCGGCATGGCCAACGCCGACGTGGCCGTGGACTGGCAGGTGTCCACAACGGACACGTTCAGCTCACTGGTCGCCCAGGGCACGGTCACGGCGCGTTACGCGGACGCCCACTCCGTGCACGTGGTCGCCGGCGGCCTCGCGCCGGACGCCGACTACTACTACCGCTTCCGCGCCCAGGGCCACCTCTCCCCGGTCGGCCGCACCCGCACCGCGCCCGCGACCAGCACCGTCGGCCGCGACTTCACGATGGCCTTCGCCTCGTGCGCGCACTACGAGAGCGGCTACTACACGGCGTACCGGCGGTTGGCCGAGGACCGGCCCGACCTGGTGCTGCACCTCGGCGACTACATCTACGAGGGTGGCGCCGGCAGCGGCGTGCGCCAGCACGTCGGCGCCGAGATCGTCAGCCTGGCCGACTACCGCCGCCGGTACGCCCTCTACAAGTCGGACCCCGACCTGCAGGCCGCGCACCAGGCCGCGCCGTGGCTGGTCGTCCCGGACGACCACGAGGTGGAGAACAACTACGCCGGCACGGTGCGGGAGAACAACACGCCGGCCCTGACCGCCGCCCAGTGGACCGCCCGGCGCAGCGCCGCCTACAAGGCGTACTACGAGAACATGCCGCTGCGCCCGAGCTCAGCGAACAGCGGCAACAGCATCCCGCTCTACCGCCGGGTCCGGTGGGGCCAGCTCGCCACGTTCCACATGCTCGACACCCGGCAGTTCCGCGACGACCAGGCCTGCGGCGACGGCAGCAAGGTGTGCGCGGACGCCGACCTGGCCAGCCGCAGCATCACCGGGGCGGCGCAGGAGGCCTGGCTGCTCGACGGGCTGGGCCAGAAGCTGGGCACCTGGGACGTCATCGGCCAGCAGGTGTTCTTCGCGCGCCAGTTCACCTCGACCGGCGCGGCGAGCATGGATGCCTGGGACGGCTACCGGGCGTCCCGCTCGCGGATCCAGGCCGGCTGGCAGCAGCGCGGCGTCCGTAACCCCGTCGTGCTCACCGGCGACGTGCACCGCGCGTGGGCCAACGACCTCAAGGCCGACTACGCCAACGCCAACTCAGCGACGATCGGCACCGAGCTGGTCTGCACGTCGATCACCTCGGGCGGCAACGGCAGCGGCACGACCACGATCCCGAACGCGGCCACGAACCCGCACCTGAAGTTCCACCAGGACCGGCGCGGCTACACCCGGACCACCATCTCGCGTACGCAGATCCGCGCCGACTTCCGTGCCGTCGCCACCGTCACCGAGCACGGCGCCCCGGTCACCACCACCCGCTCGTTCGCCATCCTCGACGGCCGTCCCGGCCTGCAGGCCCTCTAGGAGATCGCCTTGCTTCTGCCCATCCTGGCGGCGCTGCTCGCCGTGCCCGCCGGCGTCACCGTCTCCACCGCCAACAGCGTCGCCACCGGCGACCAGGACACCGCCGCGGTCGCCACCAACCGGATCGGCGACGTCGCCGTGGTCTGGGAGGACGACCGGGCCGAGTCCAACCCCGGCGACAACACCAACTCCGAGATCTACGTGCGGCTGTTCCGCAACGGCACGTCCGCGTACGAGAAGAAGCTCTCCGCAGGTGGCACCGCCGGCGTGCCCTGGAAGCACGTCAACCCGGACGTCGGCCTCGACGACAAGGGCAACGCGGTGGTCGTCTGGAACGACGAGCCGGACGGCAACGGCGTGTTCAACGTGGTCTACCGGGTCATCTCCCCGGCCGGGGCGATCCTCGGCCAGGGGCGGGTCAACGCGGACACCGCCGGCCAGCAGCTCACGCCGAAGGTGGCGGTCGACCCGGACGGCACGCCGAGCACGCCGGCGGCGGTCGCCTTCTCGGTCGTCTGGGAGGACGTCCAGGGCAGCGTCACGACCATCAGGGCGGCGGGCTACACCAACGTCGCGACGAAGGCGTACGAGGTCGTGGCCAGCCAGTCGACCGGCGTGCACCACCGGCCCGACATCGCGGTGTCCGCCTCCGGCGACGCGACGATCGTCTGGGACGAGGACAGCGACGGCAACGGCTTCTACCAGATCGGCCTGGTCCGGCTGGCCAAGGGCAACGGCGCGGTCACGTTGTCCCGGCGGGCGGCCAACGGCGACGGCGGCGGCCAGCAGGTGGCTCCGGCGGTCGCGGCCAACTTCACGGGCGACTTCGTGGTGGCCTGGCAGTCCGACCACACGGGTACGCCCGGCGTCTGGGTGCGGTCGTTCACCGCGACCGGCGACCCCCGGCACGGCGATGTCCAGGTGACCGACGCCGCCGGCGCGGCGGCACCGGCGGTGGGCATCGACGACCAGGCCAACACGGTGGTCGGCTGGACGGCGCAGGGTGTCGACGTCTGGGCCCGCGGCTTCGACCGCGACGGCGGGACCGCGGGCCGGCTGCCGGCGCAGACCTACAGCGGCACCACGACCGGGCGGCAGGACCAGCTCGGGCTCGCGGTCTCAGCCTGGGGCGAGATCGCGGTCTGCTACACGGACGACAACGACGGAAACCAGTACGACCAGGTCCTGCTCGCGCTCGGCGGAAGCAACTCGAGCTGGTAGGTGACGCACGAGGGGTGCCTGAAGCTGCTGCAGGACGCGCTCGCCGCGGGCTTCACGATGAAGGACGGCTCGGCCTACAACCTGCAGTGGCGCGGCGCCGCGCCG
>NZ_JBFAIU010000107.1:0-15161 GCF_040654855.1 Asanoa sp. NPDC050611 | reverse complement strand
CTAAACAACACCCACAAAACCCCACAAAACAAAACACCCCGGGCCAGCGCCCGGCCCCCCGCACCACCCGCGGGCGGTTGGGCCCCCGCGGGGGGGGCCCCCGCCCCCGCGCCCCCCCCCCCCCCCGGTCGCCTCAGAAGAGGATGCCGCCGATACCGGTCAGGAGACCGCCGACGATGTTGACCACGCCACCGAGAGCGCCCCCGAGCAGGTCAAAAAGCGAAGGAGACATGACGAAACCCCGTTCGTTCGATGCTTGACAACCGGTAGGGCGCGCGCCGCAGTCAATGTCCGGTGACTGACTGCAGTCACACCGTAACAGTGCGCAACCACCAAAGGTCCGATCTTCACATCCGACGCACGGGTTTTGTTCGGTGGCTAACCGGCCATGAACTCCTCGATCGCCCCGTTGCACTCCTGCGCGTGTGTCCACGGGATGCTGTGCGGCGCGCCCTCCAGCGGGACCAGCTTGAGGTCTTTGACCAGCGGCGGCAGCCGCTTGCCGGTGGAGGCGAACGGCAGGACCTGGTCGGCCGTGCCCTGGACGACCAGCATCGGCACGTCGATGTTGCCGACGTCCTCGCGGAAGTCCGTCAGCCAGGAGTCGACGCAGTCATAGGTGGCGACCGGCGACGCGGTGATGCCCACGTTCCAGTGCGCGTTCCAGGCCTCCTGGCTGAGCCGGTTGCCCATCGTCTCCTTGACGTTGAAGAACAGGTCGAAGAACTGCTTGATCCAGACGAGGCGGTCCTTGGCGGCGCTCTCCTTGATGGCGTCGAACGCCGACCCGTCGACGCCTTCCGGATTGTCGTCGGTCTTCAGGAGGAACGGCGCGAGCGGGCTGAGCAGCACGCCCTTCTGGACCCGGTCCGAGCCGTACTGGCCCAGGTAGCGGGTGATCTCGCCGGTGCCCATCGAGTGCCCGATGAGGATGGCGTCCCGCAGGTCCAGCGTCTCCATCAGGATGTTGAAGTCCGAGGTGAACGTGTCGTAGTCGTACCCGCCGCCCGGTTGTGACGACTTCCCGAAGCCGCGGCGGTCCATCGTGACGATCCGGTGCCGGCCCCGCAGCGGCCAGGCGATCTTCTCCCAGGACTGCCCGCTCAGCGGGTAGCCGTGGATGAGCACGACCGGCGTCCCCTGGCCGTGGTCCTCGTAGTAGATCTGGATCGGCTCGGTGTTCTCCTGACCCACGGTCACGTACGGCATCGCGGACCCCCCGTCCACTCGGCGGCGACGGATCCACGCTGCCGAGCCCGGGAGGGCCCCGCATCACCTGAATACGTTAGGAGGTCACCTCGGGTTCTGCGCCGACCGGAGGTCCAGGCGCCTTTGGCAGCTCAGTCACCGAGCGTGTCGAGCATGGTCAGCGACGGCACGAAGAAGAGGCTGCCCGTGACCGCGCGGGAGAAGTCGAGGATGCGGTCGTAGTTGCCGGTGGGGTCGCCGATGAACATGTTGCGCAGCATCTGCTCGATCACGGTGGGGCTGGCCGCGTACCCGATGAAGTAGGTGCCGAACTCCCCCGCCGCCGGGCTGCCGAACGGCATGTTGTCCCGCATGATCTTGATCTCGTTGCCCTCGTCGTCCCTGATCGTGGTGAGGATCCGGTGCGCCGACGACGGCGTCACGTCGTCGGGCATCTCCACGTTGGACAGCTTGTCGCGGCCGATCACCCGGTTCTGCGCCTCGACCGGCAGCTTGTTCCACGCGTCGAGGTCGTGCAGGTACTTCTGCACCACGAGATAGCTGCCACCCGCGAAGTCCGGGTCGTCGGCGCCGATCAGCGCGGCCTTGGCCGACGCGTCGCCGGTCGGGTTCTCGGTGCCGTCGACGAAGCCGAGCAGGTCGCGGAAGTCGAAGAAGCGGAAGCCCTGCGTCTCGTCGACGGCGACCGCCGCACCGTTGAGCCTGGTCAGGATCTGGGTGGCCAGTTCGAAGCAGAGATCGGGCCGGCCCGCCCGGATGTGGAACACCAGGTCACCGGGCGTCGAGGGCGCCTCGTGCCGCTCACCACGGATGTGCGGCAGCCGGTGCAGCCGGGCCGGCTGCGGCGTGTCGAAGATGCGGCTCCACGCGTCGACGCCGAAGCCGACCACGCAGGACAGCTGCGCCTCGAGGTCGCGGAAGCCGACCGACCGGACGAGCCCCGACAGGTCACCGCACAGGTCGCGGGTGCGGGCGGCGGCCTCGTCGCCCTCGTGGACGGTCACCACCAGGACGACGGCGGCCCGGCTGAGCGGCGCGAGCACCGCCTGGGGTTCGATCATGGCGCCACGGTACCGCGCGCCTCGCCCCGGTCAGTCGACGGCGCGGTCCAGCTCGGTCCAGCTCGCGTTGAGCACCACGAGGGCGCCGTCGCCGGTGCCGGTGACGTGGTCGATCTGCTCGCCGCTGACGTACACGTCGTTCTCGAACTGCTCGCCGCGGTCGATCAGCAGGTAGCCGGTGGCCATGAACAGCTCGGCCGGCCCCGCCGGCAGCTCGGGCCGCACGTCGGTGTCCGGTTGCTGCACGGCGCCGACCGTGCCGACCGGCACACCGGTCGCGTCGTGCACCTCCATGCCCTGTGAGATCTGGGCGATGACGGGCGGCTCCTCCGTGGTGTCGGTCATGGGATCGGGATTCCCCGATCCGGACGGATCAAAACCGGTCATCTTGTACGGCGGCCAGCGCGCTCCGCAGTTGCCCGCGGAGCACCGGCTCGTCCTCGGGGACCAGCGCCAGCGCATCGGCCAGCACCGGGCCCGCCTCGCCGGACCGGCCCGCCCGGCGCAGCAGCTCGGCGTGCAACAGCCCGGCGAACCCGACCTGGGCGCCGGCGCCCAGCGAGCGGAACCCGTCGGTGGCCCGCGCCGCCCGCGGTATCGCCTCGGCGGACCGGTCGGCCCGGTCCAGCAGCCGGGCCGCGTCGTAGTCGAGCATCGCCCGTTCCCAGACCGCGTGCGGCTCGGCGGGCAGGGGTGCCGCGGCCGCGTCGGCCTCGGCCAGGGCCGCCAGCGCCGGCTCCGGCTGGCCGGCCCAGAGCAGCGAGGTGGCGTGCCGGCGGCGGCCGCGCAGCGCGTCGATCGGCCGGCCGGCGGCGGTCCAGGCCGTCGCCGCCTCGGCGAACCGCGCGGCCGCGGACGCGTCGCGGTCGAGCCGGTCGAGCGTCTCGGCCAGCCGCTCGGTGGCCCGGGCCAGGGCCTCGGGGTCGTCCCGGCCGGCGATCGCGTCGATCAGCGCGGACAGCTGGGCGATCACGGACTCGTGCTCGGACAGCTCCTCGTAGACGGCCACCAGCAGGTCGCGGACGGCCAGCGCCGGCTCGTCGGCGGCCGCCGCCTCGAACGCGGCCAGCGCTTCCTCGCCGACCTCCGCCGCGTCCAGCGGCCGGCCCGCGTTCAGGTACGCGATCGCGAGCTCGAACTGGGTGTGCGGCACGGCGTCCCGCTCCCCGGCGGCGGTCAGCGCGGCGATCTCCTCCACCAGCGGGGCGACGGCCTCGGCGGCGCGCGCGGAGTTGGCCAGCAGGCCGGCCCGCTGGCGACCCACCAGCCGCCGCAGCGCCGCGCCGCACGGCACCCCGAGCGCCTCGTCGAAGGCGGCGACCGCCTCGTCGAAGCGCCCGAGCTGGCGGAGCGTGACGCCGTGCAGCAGGCAGGCGTGGGCCAGCTCGTCGGGCGGACCGGCCGGGCGGAACTGCTCCCGGCTCGCGGCCGCCGCCGCCTCGGCCTCCTTGGTCTCGCCGAGCCGGCCGAGCGCCTGTGCCCGCAGCGCGAGGACCTGACCGCGGACGGACGGGTCGCCGGCGGCGTCGACGTGCCGCTCCGCGACCCGGCCGGTGGCCACGGACTCGGCCAGCAGGCCGGTGGCGGCCTCCGCGTACGCCAGCCGCAGGTGGGCCCGGGCCAGTCGGTCCGGCCCGCCGTGCGCGACCAGGTACGCAGTGGACTCCTCGATCAGCGTGCGGCCCTCGTCGACCCGGCCCTGCCGGAGCAGGCCCATCCCGAGCCGGCCGCGGACCACCTGCCGGCGCACCTCGTCGCCGGCCGCCGCGTAGAGCCGGTCGGCGAGCTGCCAGGACCGCTCGGCCGCGGCGTCGTCCTCGTCGTCGGCCGCCCGGCTGCCCGCGCCGTCGGCGCGCCGCGCCTGCTGGAGATCGGTGAGCGGTCCGGCGCCGTAGCGGTCGTCGAACGCCGCGTACGCCGCGAACGCGGCCTCCTCGCGCCGCTCGCGGAACGCCGCCTCGGCCAGGTCGAGCAGCTCGTCGGGGCCGTCGGTGGCCGGCACCGGGTCGGTCCATACCGGACGGTCGTCGGCCGGATCCGCCGCCGGCGGTGCGGTCGCGAACCGGGAGCCCGGTGCGGCCAGCCGGACACCGTCCCCCACCGGCGCGGCGGCCAGTGTCGCGCGGACCAGCGCCGACTGGTGGCCGGTGCCGTTGCGGGCGTCGAACTCCGCGGCCAGGTCGAGCGCCCGCGTCGCCAGCTCCTCCGCGACCGCGCCGACCGGCCGGCCGCCGACGGTCAGCACGCGGTGGCCGCCCGCGTCGAGCCTGCGCAGCACCAGGGCGGCCGAGGCGGCGAACGTCATGGTCGCGAACGGGGTGGGTGACCGCTCGAGCCAGCCGAGGTGCCGCTCGACGATCTCCAGGCCGAGCACCTCGTTGCCGGTCAGCGCGCAGAACGTGACGTGCTGTGCGATGTCGGCGAGATCCGCCAGGTGGGTGCGGTGCAGGCGGTACGACCGGCGGTGCGCGTCGCGGGCGGCGTCCGCCCGGCCGGTGCGCAGGTAGGGCAGCAGCAGCGTCGTGTAGATCGCCTGCGGCTGCTCGGTGCAGGAGAGCCGGCCGGCGAGCACCGGCTCGGCGAGCGCGATCGCCTCCTCGTCCCGGCCGCTCGCGGCCAGCCAGTGCGCCTTGCCGGTGGGGTCGCAGCCGACGCAGTCGGAGAGGTCGTCGCGCGGCGCGGTGTTCCAGCGGTCGAACCAGCCCTCGGCCGCCTCGAGGTCGCCGACGTGCCGGGCCACCAGGTGCCGGTGCGCGTAGACGGCGTGCGGGCTGTGGCCGCCGGCGCGCCACCGGCGTTCCATGTCGTCGAGGACGTCGGCGGTGCGGGCCAGCGGGATCTCCGGGAACTTGGTCATGGCGCTGACCATCGCCTTGAACTGCCACAGCAGGTGGTGCGTCCAGCCGCCGTACCGCGTGGGGTCCTGATCGAACTCGGTCAGGCACCAGCTGAACGTGACGAACGAGCGGGCCGGCTCGCCGCCGTACACGTAGCCGGTGGTCGCCAGCATCCGCGCCTCGAACGCCTCGTCGGCCAGCCGCTGCGCGTCGGCGTGCGCGATCGCCTGCTCGAGCAGCGCGATCTGCGCGGCGCCGTAGGGCATCTCGCGGGCCCTGTCGAGCATCTCGGTGACGTTCACGCGCCGCCCTCCGGGTCGGTCGGCACCGCGCGGTCGAGCAGCCCCAGGAACGAGCGGTTGAGCAGGGCCGCGTCGGCCGGGCGGATGGGGTGGTAGCCGAGCAGCAGGGCCTGGCCGTAGAGCGCCTCGACGGCCAGCTCGACCAGGTCGGCGCCGGGCAGCACGGTGACGCGGCGGACCAGGGCGTTGCGGTGGTTGAGCACGAGCTGCGGTCGGGTGTCGGCGCGCCGGTCGTCGATCGCGGAGAGCACGTCGGCCCAGACCGGGTCGACCTTGTCGCGGGTGGACCGCAGCTCCTGGCGGAACGCGGTCTCGCGGTCGACCAGGTAGAGCGCGGGCACGGTGGCGGGCTCGAAGGCGCGCAGCACCACCTCGCAGCCGAGCCGGTCCATGGCCCGCTGCGCGGCCACCGTGAAGCCGCGCAGGCCCAGCTCGACACCGGGATCGAGGTCCTCGAACCGGGTCGCCAGGTCGCTCGGGTCGAGCCGCTCGATCCGGACGTCGCGGTCGACCTGCGCCAGCCGTTCGATGATCTCGGTGTCGTAGGTGTAGCCGGCGTTGACCAGCGGCAGATCCTGCGCCGCGGCGACGCCGGCGAGCTGGCGGAACTGGTCGGTGGTCGCGGTGTAGCGCAGCACACCGTGGCGTTCGCGGAAGTCGTGCAGCGTCATCCGGCCGACGTTGGTCTCCATCGGCCACCAGGTCGCGACCAGGTCGAGCATCGCGTCGTCGTGCAGCGCCAGTGCCTTGACGCCCAGGTGGTGCACGCGCAGGAACTCGCCGAGCCGGCGCGGGTCGGTGCGGCCCAGCCGGACGAGCCAGCCGCGCAGCTGGTCGCCGAGCGCCTCGCGGGTGCTGTCCAGCAGGCCGTCCTCGTAGAGGGCCTCACGGCTCGCGGTCGGCCGCAGCTCGCTCGTGTCGACCACGCAGCGGGCGAAGAAGGCCCACTCGGGCAGCAGGCCCTCGGCGCTCTCGGACAGCAGCATGCGCTTGAGGTAGACCCGGTGCCCGCCGCGGTGGGCCGGGTTGACCGGTTGCGGCAGCACGAAGGCGGCGCCGGTCAGGCCGGCCTCCGGCACCGACAGCGGGATCACGTCGAACGGGGTCAGACCCATGGTGCGCTCGGCGTACGCGGTCCACGCGCGCGCGCCAGTGGTCTCCCACGGCGCACCGACCACCGCTCCGGTCGTCGGCGTGCCGTCGACGGTGACGTCGACCGGGAGCTGGTCGCCGTAGAGCCGGGCCAGCTCCAGCACCGTGGCCGGCGCGAACCAGCTCCGCGCGCCGGGCCGCGGCAGCAGCGTGACCGTGGTGCCGACCGGCCGCTCCTCGTCGACGGTCTCGACCAGGTAGCGGCCGTCGTCGTAACCGGTCCACCGCACCGTCGCGCCGCCGGCCGCCCGGGTGACCACGACGATCTCGCGCGCGACGAGGAAGCACGAGAGCAGGCCGATGCCGAACTGGCCGAGGAACTCGTGCCGCGCGAAGCCGAGGTCGTCGCGCTTGGAGCTGCGGCCGATGGTGGCGAGCAGCTCGTGCACCTGCGCCTCGGTCAGGCCGACGCCGGAGTCGGTCACCCGCAGGCCGTCGCCGGCCGTCTCCAGGGCGATGGCCCCGGTCGCGCCGGGCTCGGCCAGCCGGCGGGCGGTGATCGCGTCGACCGCGTTCTGCAGCAGCTCGCGGACGTAGACCCGCGGGCTGGCGTAAAGGTGGTGGCTGAGCAGGTCGACCAGGCCGGCGAGGTCGACCTGGAACGTGCGGCGAGCGTCCATGGCGGTGCCAAGGTACCGCCTGCCCGGCGATCCCGGGGTCCCGGCGGCGGCGGTGGCCGCCGTCGGGCCACGGCGGCCACCCTCAGCAATGCCTCCGGTTGTGTCGCGCCAATGACAATTGCCATTGCCGCAACCCCATGATGTGCGATTGACTTCGCTTCGTCAGCATCCATACTGGACATCGGACGACGTGGTTTACCAACCGCGAGTTCACCTGCGATCCTTGTTGGTTGATATTCGCTCCGCCGGCGAATGAACCAACAATTCAGCTCACCTGAATCCAGTGATTCACCCGGAACGACCAAGCGCGCAGCCCGACCGAGGGAGCCCGATGGCCGACGATTCCGCGCGAACCACGCCCGACCCGCAGATCGCCGCCACGCTGGCCCGGTGCCCCCTGTTCCGCGGGCTGCCGGCGCACCAGGTCGCGGAGCTGGCGGAGCACGTGACCCCGTTCGACATGTACACCGGCTCGGTCCTCTGGCACCAGGGCGACGAGCCCGTCGACCTCGTGGTCGTACAGAGCGGCCTGCTCTGCGAGTTCCAGCCGAGTGCCACCGGGCGCCGCTCTGTGCTGCACCTCAAAGGCCCGCCGCACGCGGTCGGCGACATCGCCGTATTCGACCGCCGCCCCCATCTGGCGTCCGCGGAAGTTCTCCGGGAAGGCGTCATTCTCGCGATTCCGGCAACGCCGGTCGTGGCGCTGGCCGAGGCCTCCGTCCAACTCACACACAACGTCGTGCTGCAATTCGCGGCGCACGTGCGGACCCTGGCCGAACAGCGCACCGACCTGATGATTCTCGACCTCGCCCGCCGGGTCGCCAAGGCGCTGCTGCGGCTGGCGCGGCACACCGACCCATGGACCGTCGACATCGGCGTCACCGTGCTGGCCAACCTCGCCGGCGGTGCGCGCCAGTCCGTCAGCGCGGTGCTGTCGCGCCTGGAACGCCGCGGCTGGCTGGCCCTCGAGCCCGGGCGGATCCTGCTGCTCGACCTCGCGGCCCTGCACCGCTACGCCGGCGTCACCCCGGTCAACACGCCCACCGAGCCGCGCGACAAGGCCCCGCCGCTGGCGGGATGATCGGCCCATGGCGACGTTCCTGCTGACCTGGAACCCGGAGGCCTGGCCGGACGCCGACTACGCGGAGGCTGTGGCGGCGACCGCCGCGGGCCGCCCGGTGGCCCGCCGGTGGGGCGTCGGCCAGCGCCGGTCGGGCATCACGGCCGGCGACCGCGCGTTCCTGGTCCGCGTGGTCCGCGACCGCGGCGTGGTCGCCAGCGGCCGGTTCACCAGCGGGAGCTACCCGGACGAGGGCCGGCACGGCCCGGGCAACTTCGCCGACGTCGAGTTCGAACTGATCCTCCCGCTCGCCGACCGCCTGCCGCCACACGAACTGAAGGCCCGCGTCCCCGGCGTCGCCTGGGACCACCTGCAGGGCAGCGGCATCCTGGTCCGCCCACCGCACGACCACGCCCTGGCCGACCTCTGGGCCGCACACGTGTCCTAGGCGTTGTGGCGGCGGGCGTAGCGGACCTGCCAGAGCGCGACGCCGACCAGGATCAGCGCGAGCCAGCGCGACTCCAGCGGGCCGCCGAAGACGCCGAGCAGGATCGTGGCGAGCGCGGCCGGTAGTGCCCGGCCGAGCAGCCAGGCCCGTGGCGCGCCGGCGATCGCGCCGACGATCGTCGTCGTGAGGAAGTAGAGGGACAGGCCGCCGCAGAGCACCCAGCGGGCCGCGAGGTCCAGCGGCTCGGTCGGGTCCTCGGCCAGCATGCCGAGGCCCGCCGCGACGCTCGTGATGCCCATCGTGATCGTGAAGTGCGCGGGCAGCGCCAGCCATGCCTCGACGCGGCGCTCGCCATAGCGGGGCACGGACAGCGCGCCGTACTCGAGGGTCAGCCACCACAGGCAGACCAGCAGGCCGAACCCGGCGATCGCGGCGACGAACAGCGGTGCGCGCCAGTCCACGTCGGACGCCGCGAGCACGACCTGGGCCACCGCCTCGCCGAGCACGATGATGACGAACAGGCCGAGCCGCTCGCCGAAGTGCGCCGGATCCAGGCGGGCGGGGACGACCTGGAACGACCGGGCGCGGCGGGAGGGCGACCGGCGCATGCGGTCCAACATCTCCTGACCGCGGCTGCCCTGCACCGCCGACAGGACGACGTCGAGCACGACGCCCGCCGTCCACAGCCAGTAGCGCGCCGGCGGCTGCACCCAGATCGACGCCACCCACGGGACGAAACCCGCACCGGCCTGCGCGGCCGGCCAGCTGAAGAGCTGCTGTCCGGTGCGGCGCCACGAGATCATGCCCAGCCAGCGGCAGCAGACGTACGCGATCGCGAACGCCTCGCCCCGGGTGTCGGCGGCCGCGGGGATCGCGGCGGCCATCACCGCGATGCCGAACATCGCGACCAGCATCGCCCGGGTACGCGTCTTCGTCGCGGCGACGTTGGCGTACAGCGTGAAGCTCGTCCACACGCTCCACACGGCGTAGAACAGCACCACGAACAGGCTCGAAGAAGAGCTCCAGCCAGGAGGCGTGCCGCTCCGCGGCCGTGGGAGCGGGCTGCGTCATCAGGGCAGGATGGCGTCGACGTAGCCGCCGTCGACGCGCAGCGCCCCGCCCGTGGTCGCCGACGCCTGCGGCGAGCTCAGGTACACCACCATGTGCGCGATCTCCTCCGGCTCGATCAGCCGCTGGATCAGCGACTGCGGCCGATGATCGCGCATGAACCGCCGTTGCGCCTCGTCCCACGGGAGGTCGCCCGGCACCAGCTGGCGGACGAAGTCCTCCACGCCGCCGGTGTGCGTCGGGCCGGCGATCACCGTGTTCACCGTGACGCCGCTGCCGGCCGCCGCCTTGGCGAAGCCGCGGGACACCCCGAGCAGGGCCGTCTTCGTCATCCCGTAGTGGATCATCTCGGCCGGGATCACGACCGCCGAGTCGCTGGCTATGTACTGCACGCGGCCCCAGCCGCGGGCCATCATGCCGGGCAGGTAGTGCCGGGTCAGCCGGATGCCGGCCAGCACGTTGGTCTCGAAGTAGCGCTGCCACTCGTCCTCGGTGATCTCCAGCGGCGGGCGCGCCTCGAAGATGCCGAGGTTGTTGACCAGGATGTCGACGTCGGGCTCCCGCTCGAGCACCGGGCCGGCGTCGGCGGCCAAATCGACTGCGATGCCGGTGGCGTCGGCTCCGGTCGACCGCAGCGACTCGGCGGCCTCGGCGACCCGCGCCTCCGTGCGTCCCGTCAGCACCACGCGCGCACCGGCACCGGCCAGGCCGGTCGCGATCGCCAGCCCGATCCCCGAGGACGAACCGGTCACGAGTGCCGTCCTGCCCGAGAGGTCGATGCGCATATGGATCACGCTACCGCTGTTCACCGGATCCGCGATTGACCGTCACCTGCGCTGGGTAGCGTCACCACATGGGCGCGGAAAGCGGCAACGGCGGTACCCCGAACCTGCTCAAACGGTACGATGGCTACCGCGTGCTCGACGACGACGATGACGACCCGGTGCTGCTCAAGGCCGACGGCGAGATGGTCGACACGTGGCGCGAGAACTACCCCTACGACGCGCGCATGGACCGGGCCGACTACGAGCGCGAGAAGCGCCTGCTCCAGATCGAGTTGCTCAAGCTGCAAAACTGGGTCAAGGCCAACGACAAGCGCCTGGTGATCCTCTTCGAGGGGCGCGACGCCGCCGGCAAGGGCGGCACGATCAAGCGCTTCATGGAGCACCTCAACCCGCGCGGCGCGACCGTGGTCGCGCTCGAGAAGCCCAGCGAGCGCGAGCAGTCGCAGTGGTACTTCCAGCGCTACGTCGCCCACCTGCCGGCCGCCCGGGAGATCGTGCTCTTCGACCGGTCCTGGTACAACCGGGCCGGCGTCGAACGGGTCATGGGCTACTGCACCCGCGGTGAGTATCTCGAGTTCATGCGGGAGACGCCGGAGCTCGAGCGGATGCTGGTGCGGTCCGGGATAAACCTCATCAAGTTCTGGTTCTCGGTGACCCGGCACGAGCAGCAGACCCGGTTCCTGATCCGCCAGGTCGACCCGGTCCGCCAGTGGAAGCTCTCGCCCACGGACCTCGCCTCCCTCGACAAGTGGGACGAGTACACGGAGGCGAAGGAGGCGATGTTCTTCTACACGCACACCGCCGACGCGCCGTGGACGCTGATCAAGAGCAATGACAAGAAGCGCGCCCGGCTGGCCGCGATGCGGCACGTGCTGACCCGGTTCGACTACGACAACAAGGACGAGGAGATCGTGGGCAAGCCGGACCCGCTGATCGTCGGCTCGGCCAGCGAGCTGTTCGAGGACGGCGAGCCGCCCGCGAAGGCCTTCACCGGCTTCTAGGTCGCTTCTGCTTCTTGATCTTTCGGTCGTCGCGCAGTTCCAGGTACGGCTCCTCGTCGGGTGGGTGGCCGGCGGCGATCGCGCGCCCGCGTTCGAGCTCCGCGTCGAACTCGGCGCCCAGCAGGATGGCCATGTTGGAGAGCTGCAGCCAGACCAGGAAGATGATGATGCCGGCGACCGCGCCGTAGGTCTTGTTGTACGACGCGAAGAACGTCAGGTAGAGCCCGAACAGCCCCGACAGCACGATCCAGAGCAGCACGGCCACGATGCCGCCCGGCGTGACCCACCGGAACTTCCCGTGCCGCGCGTTCGGCGCCGCCCAGTAGAGGATCGAGAACATCAGGCTCACCAGCACGACCAGCACCGGCCACTTGGCGATGTTCCACGCGGTCACCGCGGCCGAGCCGACGCCGAGCGCGTCGCCGATCGAGTCCGCGAACCGGCCGGTGAAGACCACGATCAGGCAGCAGGCGATGAGGATCAGGCCGACCGCCGCGGTCACCGCGACGCGGGTCCGCAGGGTCTTCCAGATCGGCCGGCCCTCGGGCACGTCGTAGATCGCGTTGGACGCGCGCATGAACGCGGAGACGTAGCCCGACGCCGACCAGAACGCGACCAGCACACCGATGACCGCGCCGACGCTGGCCAGCGACGAGTTGCCGGAAACCTGGTTGATCGCGTTGTTCGCGAAGTCCGCGATCGGCCCTGGCAGCGTGCTGGTCAGGTTGTTCTGGACGGCGGTGACGGTGTCCTTGCCGAGCAGGCCGAGGATCGAGACCACGACCAGCAGGCCGGGAAAGATGGACAGGATGCCGTAGTAGGTCAGCGCCGCGGCCCAGTCGCCGACCCCGTCCTCGGCGAACTCCTTGACCGCGCGTTTGGCGCTGGCCAGCCACTCCCCCTTGGGCAGCTTCGTCGGGCCCTCGGGCACGGGTGAGGCGGATCCGTCGTCGCTCATGGGCACCTCCGGTCTCACCCGGCCATTTGCCCCGGTCTGTGGGGTTCAACCCCATCATGCCGGCCGGCGCGGATCACGAGGGCCTGGCGCGCCGCGTACCCTGCTCGCCATGGTCGATGCCCATTCACGCGAGCCACTGGTCGACCTGGACCGACCGGCACCCGCGCGACCGGCACCGGAGCCGGGCCTGCGCCTGCGCTCGGGGCTGCGGCGGCTGCGGGCGGCCCGCCTCCAGGCCAGCGCGCTCGTGCTGGCCACTGTGGTCGGTGGCGTGGTCGGCGGGGTGGGCGTGCACCGGTGGGAGGCGCGGCAGCGGCAGGCGGCGGAGGCGTCGACCGTCGCCGTGGGCGCCCAGCTGGTCGAGCCGAGCAACATGGGCGGCAGCAGCGAGGGCGGCACCGCGACCATGGTGGTGAACATGACGCTGGTCAACCTCGGCCCGCTGCCGATCGAGGTGCAGGACTTCGCCGCCGCCCGCGACGGTCTGGCGTTCCGCAACCCGTCACAGCACGCGACCGTCCGGCCGGGCTTCCGCACGGTCGCCGTCACGATCAATTTCGCGTGCGCGAGCGGCACCATCGACAGCGGGCCCGTGCCGCTGCGGCTGCGGGTCGGCACGGCCGACGGCGCGACCCGCACGGTCGAGACCGACCTGGAGATCAGCCCGTCCGCGCACTGGCCGCGGTTCATGGAGCAGCTCTGCGCCCCGGTGGGTGGCTGATCAGCCGTGCCAGGAGCGCCAGAGCGCCGCGTACGCGCCGCCGGCGCCGACCAGCTCGTCGTGGGTGCCCAGCTCGGTGATCCGCCCGTCGGCGAGCACCGCCACCCGGTCGGCGTCGCGGGCGGTGTTGAGCCGGTGCGCGATCGCGATGACGGTGCGCCCCTCGAGCACGGCCGCGAGCGCGCGTTCGGTGCGCCGGGCCGTGGTCGGGTCGAGCGCGGCCGTGGCCTCGTCGAGGATCAGCGTGTGCGGGTCGGCGAGCACGATGCGGGCCAGCGCGAGCTGCTGGGCGTCGGCCGGGCCGAGCTGGTGCGCCGCGCCCTCGCCGAGCATCGTGTCGAGCCCGTCGGGTAGGGCCGCGTACCAGTCGGCGCCGACCGCGACCAGCGCGCCGAGCATGTCGCCGTCGCTCGCGTCGGGGGCGGCGAACGACAGGTTGTCGCGGAGCGTACCCAGGAAGACGTGGTGTTCCTGGGTGACGAGGGCGATGAGCTGCCGGCGCCGGGCCGGGTCGATGTCGGCGACCGGCACGCCGCCCAGCGTCACCGAGCCGCCGTGCGGGGCCTCGGTGCCGGCCAGCAGGCGGGCCAGCGTGGACTTGCCGGCGCCCGACGGGCCGACGATCGCGAGCCGCTCACCCTGGCGCAGCTCGAGGTCGATGCCGTGCAGCACGTCGTGGCCGGGCGTGTAGGCGAACCGGGCGCCGCGGACCACGATCCGCTCGTCGCCGGGCGCGGGCGCGACCCCGCGTTGCTCCGGCACGCCGGTGCCGACGCCGAGCACGCGGGCGTACGAGGCGACACCGCGCTGGGCCTGCTCGATGAACTGCAGCACCCGGTCGAGCGGGTCGATCGCCTGCTGCAGCAGCAGCGCGGCCGCGACCACGTCGCCGATGCTGATCGTGCCGCCGCGGGCCAGGGCACCACCGGCCAGCAGCACCACCGCGACCGGGACCCCGTAGCTGCCCTCGACCACCGGATAGAACACCGAGCGGAGGTTGAGCGTCCGGCGCCGGGTGGCCCACTGCCGGGCGATCCGGTCCGTGCCGCTGGCGACCCGCTCGTCGCTCAGCCGCAGCGCCTCGACCGTGCGGGCACCCTCGGCCGTGGTGGTCAGCGCCTCGGTCAGGTCGGCGCTGGCCGCGCCCTCGGCGAGATAGGCCGGGCTGGCCCGGCGCAGGTACCAGCGGGTGACGGCGAGGATGCTCGGCAGGCCGGCCAGCGCGACCAGCCCGAGCACCGGATGGATGAGGAACACGGCGCCGAACAGCAGCACCAGCTGGGCGGTCGCGATCAGCATGATGGGTACGACGTCGCGGACCATGGTGCCGACGGTCGCCACGTCGACCGAGCTGCGGTTGGCCAGGTCCCCCGTGCCGGCCCGCTCGACGACCGCGGTCGGCAGGTCGAGCGTCCGGCGCACGAACCACTCGCGGAGCCGGGCGATGGCCCGCTCCCCCAGGCGGTAGCCGGCCAGGTAGCCGTAGCGGAGCAGCACACCCTGCACGAGGGTGCAGACCGCGATCACCAGGGCCAGCTTGTCGATCCGGGCCACGGCGGCGCCCGAGAGCACCTCGTCGACGATCTCGCCGAGCAGCCGCGGCGCGGCCAGCCCGGCGGCCGCGGCGGCGGCCTGCAGCACGAGCACCACGACCACGGCCCGCCGCTCGCCGCGAACCAGGTCGCGGCTGGCGCGTCGGGTGGTGGCCCGGTCGGCGACCGGCAGGGCACTCATCCCGCCACCTCCGCGTCGGCGTCGCGGGCGACCAGCGCGCGGTAGGCCGGGTCGCGGGCGAGCAGGTCGGCGTGGCGGCCGGTGGCGGCGACCCGGCCGCCGCGCAGGAACGCCACCTCGTCGGCCTGGCCGAGCAGCAGCGGCGAGGTCGCCACGAGCACGGTGGTGCGGCCGGCCCGGGCCGCGCGCAACCGCTGCGCGATCC
>NZ_JBFAIU010000106.1:0-21986 GCF_040654855.1 Asanoa sp. NPDC050611 | reverse complement strand
GCGGTCGCGTGGGCGCGGTGGCATAAGAGGGAGGAGAACGGCGGGATGGAGCCTCATCTGGCCTACCTGGACGCTGGGTCGGGCGCCCGCGGACCGGGCGGCCGCGGACGTCGAGCAGGCCGGTCTGCCGGGCCAGGATCTCACCGTCCTTGACCACGCGGACGATGTAGTGGCTGGCCTTGCGCAGGCCGCCGGAGGCCAGCACGTGGATCTCGCTCGGGTAGCCGTAGACCTCGGCGATCTCCCGGCGCAGCCGGCGGGCGACCGCGCCCGTATCGAGCTCGGCCTCGACCACCACCCGGCCCGAGACGATATGCAGGCCTCCGGCGAACCGCAGCAGCGCGGCCATCTCGGCCCGCCGGCAACACGGCTTGGGCACGTCGACCCGGCTCAGCTCGTCCTTGACCGCGGCGGTCATCGCCATAACTCTTCGTCACCTCGCGTGCCGGTCTCCGGCCCGAAGCCGGTGGGTTCTCACGTGCTTAACGACTGGCGCCCAGGACAGGCACCAGGGCCGCCCCGAGCGCTGCAGGATCATGCTTCGGGCTGCCGTCCGCAACGGCGACCGGGGCGAGCACCAGCCGCGCACCCAGCGATTCTGCCGCACGGCGGACGGGTTCGGGGTCACCGACGGCGGTCCCGTCGGCGAGAACGGTGTCAACTTTCAACTCGGGCAGGTACCACCGCAGGGCGGCCAGGTGATCAGCAGCCGACAGCCCCCACGTCTCGGGCTCGGCCGCGAGATTGAGGGTGACCAACCGCCGGGCGGGGCTCGCCACGATGGCCGCGGCCAGCTCCGGCACCAGCAGGTGCGGGATCACGCTGGTGTACCAGCTGCCCGGCCCGAAGATCAGCCAGTCGGCCGCCTCGACCGCGGCCACGGCCTCCGGACACGCGGGCGGGTCGGCCGGCGTGAGCCGGACCGCTTCCACGTGGCCGGCCGCGACCGCCACCGCGTGCTGGCCGACGACGGTGAGCAGCATGTCGGGCCGGCGCGGGTCGGCGCCCCGGACGTCGGCCTCGATGCCGACCGCCTTGACCGCCATCGGCAGCACGCGGCCGTTGGCGTCCACCATCCGCGCCGCGTGATCCAAAGCGGACACGGGGTCGCCGAGCTGCTCCATCAGCCCGACGAGTACCAGATTTCCGACAGTGTGGCCGTCGAGCGGGCTGTGGTCGCGGCCGTCCGGCGCGAACCGGTGCTGGAACAGCTCGGCGGTCTGCCGGGTGTCGGGGCGGTCGGCGGCCAGCGCGGCGATCGCCTGCCGCAGGTCGCCCGGTGGCAGTGCGGCGCGCTCGGCGCGCAGGCGGCCGCTGGAGCCGCCGTCGTCGGCCACGGTCACGACCGCGGTGATGTCGAGGTCCTCGCCGCAGCCACGCAGGGCGCGCAGGGAGGCGGACAGGCCGTGGCCGCCTCCGAACGCGACGACGCGCATCACTCGCGCCCCAGGTCGCGGTGCTGTGCCGAGGCGGAGACCCGCGCCTCGCGCAGCTTGGCGGCCAGCTCCTCGGCGATCGCCACGCTGCGGTGCTTGCCGCCGGTGCAGCCCACGGCCACGGTCAGGTAGCGCTTGCCCTCGCGCTCGAAACCCGGAGCGGTGCCGACGACCAGCCGCGCGTACGTCTCGACGAACGGCACCGCGCCGTGCTGCCCCAGCACGTAGTCGCTGACCGGCTCGTCGCGCCCGGTGAGGTCGCGCAGCTCCGGCACCCAGAACGGGTTGGGCAGGAAGCGGGCGTCCAGCACGAAGTCGGCGTCCGGCGGGAGGCCGTACTTGAAGCCGAAGCTGAGCACCGTCAGCTTGAGCCGGCGCGCGTCCTCACCGCCGAACATCTCCTCGACCCGCCGGCGGAGCTGGTTGACGTTGAGGTGGCTGGTGTCGATGATCACGTCGGCCTGCTCGCGGGCCTCCTCGAGCAGCTTGCGCTCGGCCGCGATGCCGTCGGCCAGCCGGCCGTCGCCCTGCAGCGGGTGCGAGCGGCGGACGCTCTCGAATCGCCGGATCAGCACGTCGTCGTCGGCGTCGAGGAAGACCACGTGCGGGTTGAAGCCCCGCTCGCGCAGCGCGTGCACGGCGCTGGTGAGGTCGGACGAGAACGCGCGGCTGCGCACGTCGAGCACCATCGCGGTGCGCCGCGCCGGGTCGCCGGCGGCGAAGGCCAGCTCGGCCATCTCCAGCATCAGCGCCTGCGGCAGGTTGTCGACGACGTAGAAGCCGACGTTCTCGAGGGCCCGCGCGACCGTGCTCCGACCGCCGCCCGAGACGCCGGTGACGATCACCAGCGTGGTGTCGGACCGGTCCAGCTCGTCGTGCTCGCGCTCACCCACGACGCGAAATCCTAGGCATCGCGGGAAACATCGGACCCATCGCCCTCTTCCGTCCCGTTGGCTGGTGTGGTGTTGCCGCCCAGGGCGGCCTTGATCGCCTCGGCCGTGCGCTTGCCGACGCCCTGCACCGAGGCGATCTCCTCGACCGAGGCGGCGGACAGTCGCTTGACCGAGCCGAAGTGGCGCAGCAGCACCTTGCGCCGGATCTCGCCGAGCCCGGGGATGCCGTCGAGCTGCGAGGCCGTCATCCGCTTCGAGCGGCGCTGCCGGTGGAACGTGATGGCGAAGCGGTGCGCCTCGTCGCGAGCGCGCTGCAGCAGGTAGAGGCCCTCCGACGTGCGCGACATGATGACCGGGAACTGGTCGTCGGGGACCCAGACCTCCTCCAGCCGCTTGGCCAGGCCGCACAGTGCGATGTCGTCGATGCCCAGCTCGTGCAGCACCGCGGCGGCCGCCTTCACCTGCGGCTCGCCGCCGTCGACCACGACCAGCTGCGGTGGGTACGCGAACTTCCGCGGCTTGCCGGTGCTGGGGTCGATCCCCGGCCGGTCGGGATCGATCTCCATCTCGTCACCGAGCTCGCCCGTCTCGGCCCGGGCGTCGAGGTAGCGGGCGAACCGCCGCCGGAGGACCTCGCTGATCGCCGACAGGTCGTCGGTCGCGCCCTTGACGATGAAGCGGCGATATTCACTCTTCCGGGCTAGCCCGTCCTCGAACACGACCATGCTGGCCACGACGTCGGTGCCCTGGATCTGCGAGATGTCGTAGCACTCGATGCGCAGGGGCGCGGTGTCCATGCCGAGCGCCTCGGCGATCTCCTCCAAGGCCTGGCTGCGGGTGGTCAGATCGGCGGAGCGCTTGAGCTTGTGGCGGGCCAGCGCCTCGTGCGCGTTGCGGGCGACGGTCTCCAGCAGCGCCTTCTTGTCGCCGCGCTGCGGCACCCGCATCGTCACCCGGCTGCCCCGGTGCTGGCTGAGCCAGTCGGCGAGCGCGTCGGCGTCGGCGGGGACGGCCGGCACCAGCAGCTCGCGCGGCACGTCGGTCTCGCCCTGCTCCCCGCCGTAGACCTGCGAGCAGAAGTGGTGCACGAGGTCGCCGGTCGTCAGATCCTCGGTCTTCTCCACAACCCAGCCCCGCTGGCCGCGGACCCGGCCGCCGCGGACGTGGAAGACCTGGACGGCGGCCTCCAGCGGGTCTTCGGCGAAGGCGACCACGTCGGCGTCGGTGCCGTCGCCGAACACCACGGTCTGCTTCTCCATCGCGCGGCGCAGGGCGGCCAGGTCGTCACGGAGCCGGGCGGCCCGCTCGAACTCGAGCTCCTCGCTGGCGGCCAGCATGTCGCGCTCGAGCCGCCGGATCAGGGTGTCGGTCTTGCCAGCCATGAAGTCGACGAAGTCCTCGACGATCTGCCGGTGCTCGGCCGCGGTCACCGACCCGACGCAGGGTGCCGAGCACTTGCCGATGTAGCCGAGCAGGCACGGCCGGCCGATCTGGCCCGCCCGCTTGAACACGCCCTTGGAGCAGGTGCGCGCCGGGAAGACCCGCAGCAGCAGGTCGAGCGTCTCGCGGATGGCCCAGGCGTGTGAGTAGGGGCCGAAGTAGCGGACGCCCTTGCGCTTGGCGCCGCGCATCACCTGCAGCCGCGGGAACTCCTCGTCGAGGGTCACGGCCAGGTAGGGATAGGACTTGTCGTCGCGGTAGCGGACGTTGAACCGCGGGTCGTACTCCTTGATCCAGGTGTATTCCTGCTGGAGCGCCTCGACCTCGGTGCCCACCGTGATCCAGTCGACCGACGCGGCGGTCGTGACCATCTGGCGGGTGCGCTGGTGCAGCCCGAACGGGTCGGCGAAGTAGGAGTTGAGCCGGCTGCGCAGGCTCTTGGCCTTGCCGACGTAGATGACCCGGCCGGTGGCGTCCCGGAACCGGTAGACGCCCGGAAGGTCCGGAATCGAGCCCGGCGGGGGGCGGTAGGACGACGGGTCAGCCACGGCGGCAAGCGTAACGCTCACCTCCGTCAAGATCGGTTGATCTTGGCGGCCGACCCGCCGTTCCTGCCGGTTGCCGGCTCAGGCCAGGACGATGTCGTCGCCCTTCACGGTGACCTCGCGCGCGGCGAGCGGCCGGGTGGCCGGGCCGTTGCGGGGCTCACCGCTGTCGAGGGCGAACTTGCTGCCGTGGCAGCTGCAGTTGATCGTGCCGCCCGCGACACTGGCGATCGGACAGCCCTGGTGGGTGCAGACCCCACGGAAACCGTGGAACTGCCCCTCGGTCGGCTGGGTCACCACCATCTCGCTCGCAGCGAATATCGCGCCGCCGCCGACCGGCACGTCGCTGACCTTGCCGATGACCTCGCCACCGCCGCCCGGCTCGTTGCCCCCGTCGGCCGGCTCCTCGGTCGGATCCGGGTTCTGGCCGGTCGCCGACCCGGACCCGGCCGGATCGTCACTGCCGCAGGCGGCCAGCACGGTCACGGCCCCCACCGCTCCCACACCGGCCAACAACGATCGCCGGCTCGTCACCGTCTCTTCCCTGTTCATCCGCTATGCCTCTCCTTGGCCGCACGGTCGGTTGAATGTTCAATTCCCCATCAGGCCACACGCAGGGTGGCCGCCCCCGGTTCACGACGCGCGGGTCGGGACATTTCGTCCGGCACGATACTGAGCCGACCTGGTGGCGGCCTGAGGTACCCACGCCGAGGAGATCCGGGATACGCACGGGCGCGCTACGTTGGGCATCATGCCGAAAGCGATCTGGAACGACCTGGTCATCGCCGAGTCCGCCGACACCGTGGTCGTGGAGGGCAATCACTACTTTCCGCGTACGGCCCTGCGGGACGACCTGATCAAGGACTCCGCCACGCACACGGTGTGCCCGTGGAAGGGCACGGCCTCGTACTACACCCTCGAACACGACGGCCGGACCAGCCGCGACGCCGTCTGGTACTACCCGGAGCCCCTGCCCGAGGCGGAGATGGTCCGGGACCGCGTGGCTTTCTGGAAGGACGTGAAGGTCGTCGACTGACCGTCACGCCACCGGCGCGCGCGCCGGATCCGTCGGGTCGATGGCCGCGTCGTCGAACCGCTGCTCCAGGGCCTCGGTGCCGTGCTCCCGACGGAACGTCTTCTCACTGGCCGTGATCGGCAACAGCCAGAGCAGCCGCGCGTGCCCGTCCGGCAGGTCGCAGCGCTCGAGGTCGGGCCCGTGCAGGTAGGGCAGGCTGACGAGCAGGTGGTCGCAGGTCGAGCCCGGCAGCCACGGCTCGCCGATCGGCAGCGTGTGCCAATGGTCGAGCCTGTGTGACGAGTGGTAGTAGGCGGTCATGGCCAGCAGGTCGACGACCCTGGGCTCGCGGTGCGCGGACGTCATCACGAACTCGAGGCCGTGACCGTCGTGGTTGACGGCCGACCAGCAACCGGCGCTGACGTAGGACCAGCGGCTCTCCCGCGGCCCAGGCCCGACCACCATGACCCGGAAGTCGGGCACCTTCCGGCGCCGGCGGAAACCGAGGTCGTACGCGACGACCTCGACCTCGTGCCCGGCGAAGAACCGCCGCACGTGCGCCTCGGTCGCCTCGACCGCCGCCAGTCGCCGCCGCCGCTCGGATGTCACCGACGTAGTCGACCATGGATCACCGCCGCTTGGAGCCCCGGGCCTGTCCGCACTGATGCCGGCTACGGACGTCCGCCCGGCTCGGCCGCGGCGAGGGCGCCGGCGATGGTGAGACCGCGGCCGTCGTCGGTCAGGGTCGCGAACTCCGCCTCCGGGAGCATCACTTTGACGCGCTCCAGGTTGCGGCCTTCCAGTTCGGACACCGATGGCCAGGGGGTTAGGCCGATCCTGTTGCGGATGCCCGCCGCCGCGCCCGTGAGGCGGGCCGCGAGGTGGTGGTCTCCGGTCGCCAGCGCGAGCGCGCTGTGCGCACCGACGCACCGCGCCAGGCCGTCGAGGTGGTCGATGGCGCGGTAGCAGTCGACGGCGTGCGCCAGCTCGGTGCGCGCCGCCTCGGGATCGTCGCGGAGCAGGGCGTCCATCGCCAGGCAGTAGTGGGCCTCGCCCCGCAGGTTCTCGTCGTCCAGCGCGCGGGCGATCTCCAGGGTCTGCTGGTGCAGTTCCTGGGCCCGCGGCAGCTCGCCGTCGATGCCGAGCAGCAGGCCGTAGTGCGACAGCACGTAGCCCGGCACGAGCGGGTCGTCGGCGTCGGCCGCCGCGGCCAGCGCCTCCTCGTAGTCCGCGCGGGCCGTGTCGTGCCGGCCGTGCGGCAGCGCGATCGCCCGGGCCGCGAGCAGCAGGGCGATCCGGGTCGGGGACTCGACCCGCCGGGCGACCGGCAGCATCTCGTCGACCAGGTCGCCCACCTCGGCGAACCTGCCGTCGTTGAGCAGCCGGCTGCCGGTCAGCCACTGCATCGCCAGGCGGTCGCGCTCGGTCCGCATGCCCGGCAGTGCCGCGATCCGCTGCCACAGCTCCGACGTCTGGCGCAGGTGACCACGGGCGACCATCCACACCCAGACACCGCTGAGCCCGCGTACGAGCGGACCAGGATCGCCACCGGCGCGGCCCACCCAGTCGATCACGACCTGCAGGTTGGGCAGCTCACTGTCGAGCCGGCGGAGCACCAGTTCGGTCGAGCCCAGGCGGGTCTCGGCCGAGTACAGGACGTCCAGGAGGTGCCGGTGCAGCCGGTCGAGAGCGCCGTCCGCCGGGTCCCGTCGCTGGGCCGCGAACCGGCGGATCGGTTCGAGCAGGGCGAACCCGCGCTGGCGGTCCGGACGCTCGGCCGGGCCGACCATGCTGCTGTCCAGCAGGCGCGACAGGTCGTCGATCACGTGGGCGTCGCCACCACCGACGGCGACCGCCGCGTCGACCGTGAACGGCGCCGCGAACACCGACAACTGGTCGAGGAGGCGCCGGGCCGGGGCGGTCAGCAGGTCGTAGCTCCAGGAGATCGTGCCGGTCAGCGTCTGCTGCCGATCGGGCAGGTCCACCAGCGCGCCGGGTCGGTCGAGGCGCTCGTACAGCTGGGCGAGCATCTGCTCCGGGGTCAGCAGCCGCATCCAGGCGGCCGCCAGCTCCAACGCGAGCGGCAGGCCGCCCAGCCGCCGGCACAGTTCGGCCAGCGCGGGTGCGTTGGCGGTCGTGAGATCGAACCCGGGAGCGACATCGCGTACGCGGTCGACCAGCAACCGCATCGCGGGCGCCGAGGCCACCTCGGCGATGTCGGCCCCGGCCCGCGGCACCTCCAGCGCGTCGACCCGGATCTCCCGCTCGCCGCGCACCCGCAGCGCCACCCGGCTCGTCACCAGCAGGTGCAGCCGCGGTGCCCGGCGCAGCAGCTCGGCCACCGTCGGCGCGGCCGCGAGCACCTGTTCGAAGTTGTCGAGCACGACCAGCCGGTGCCGGTCGGCGAGCGTCCGGTGCAGCGCGTCCAGCGGCCGCTCGCTGCCCTGCGGCACCACGCCGAGCGACGCCGCGATCGTGTCGGGGACGAGCCGGGCGTCGGTGGTCGACGAGAGGTCGACGAAGGCGACGCCGCCGCTCCAGTGTGGAGCGGTGCGCTCCATGGCGGCCATCGCCAGCCGGGTCTTCCCGATCCCGCCGGCGCCGGTCAACACCACGAGCCGCCGGTCCTCCGCGGCCACATCGTGGACGATCCGCTCCAGGTCATCGTCGCGCCCCAGCAGCCCTGTCGCGGGCGCGGGCGGGGCGGCGTGCGTTCCACCGGTCCCGGCCCCGATCCCGGATCCGGGCCGGCGGCCGTCGAACCGTTCCGCGAGCAGCGTCGCGAGGTCCGCGAGGACCAGCTCACGCAGGTCGTCGGCGTCGGTGAAGCGCTTGTAGGCCGAGTGCCCATCCGTCTTGATCTTCTCGATCATCCTGTTGAGCGCCGGATCGCGCGCGGGCGCCGGCGACTTGACGTAGAGGAGGCGCGGGATCGCGGTGGCCCGCTCGAACTCGTCCTCGAGCCCCGAGATGGTCATGCCGGGCCCGACCCAGCCGTAGGCCTCCGCGTAGATGCCGACGAAGATGTCGGAGTTGGCCAGGTAGGCGCGGTAGACCGCCTGCGCCGGATGCGGCCGGGCACCGGACTCGAACATCACGGGCGCAAGCCGCAACTGCTCGATCGCGTCCCGCGCCGCGGCACGCTCGGCGGCGAGCTCGACGAGGGTCGAGGACACGAAGACCCTCAGCCGCTGATCGGGCGTCCTGATGGCGGCGGACCACTCCGCTCCGACGTCGGCCATCCGAGTCCCCGCAATAGGCACGTGAGGCACGCATTTCGCACAAAGGCGCACAGGAAACGCTTACATCTGCTTACCGCCGCGAAATACAACGATACAAGCCCCGCCCCGGGGAACGGGCTCCTCGACGCAAGGCCGCCCGCGCACGGCCCGAACGCGCGGGCCACCCGCGGGCGAGCGAATCAGGCGGCTCAGCAGGCCGACTCTCAGCAGGCCGACTCAGCAGCCGGCTTCGAAGGTCGCCCGAGACGCGAGCCAGCCGAGACGGACAACGGCCCGAGACGGACAACGGCCCGAGACGCAGGACGGTCCGAGACGCAGGCCGGTCCGAGACGCAGGCCGCTCCGAGACGCACGGCGGTCCGAGACGCACCGCGGCCCGAGACGCACCGCGGCCCGAAGTGGAGGGCGGCCCGAGACGCGAGCCGCCCGGAGTGGAGGGCGGCCCGCGCATGCGGGCCGCCCGAACACTCAGCTCAGCCGCGCGTGCGGCTAGTGGCCTTCGACGCCGTGCGGGCGCGTGGGGCGGCGGCCTTCTTCGTCGGCTTCTCCTCCACCGGAGCCGCGGCCGTCGTCTTTGCGCGGCTATTGGTCGCCGCCTTGGTGGCCTTGGCCGCCGCCTTCGTGGCGGTGGTCTTGGCGGCTGTGGCCTTGGTCGCGGTGGCCTTGGCCGCAGCAGCCCGGGTCGCCGGCTTCGCAGCCGTGCCCTTGCCGTTGACGGCCTCGCCGTTGGCAGCCGCGGCCTTGCCGTTGGCCGCGGACGCCGCGCTGCCGTTGCCGGCGGTCGCCTTGCCGTTGCCGTTGGTCTTGCCGTTGCCGTTGGCCTTGGCCGCCCGGGCGATCGCCTTCTCCGAGCCCTTGGCCGGCCCCGTCAGCTCCAGCGTGTGGCGGAGGAACTGGCCCGTGGCGCTCTCCGGGACCTCGGCGATCTCCTCCGGCGTGCCGGCCGCGATCAGCATGCCGCCGCGGTGGCCGCCCGACGGGCCCATGTCGATGATCCAGTCGGCGGTCTTGATGACGTCGAGGTTGTGCTCGATGACGATGACCGTGTTGCCCTTGTCGACCAGGCTCTCCAGGACCTTGAGCAGCTTCCTTATATCTTCGAAGTGCAGGCCCGTGGTCGGCTCGTCGAGGACGTAGACCGTGCGGCCCGTCGAGCGCTTCTGCAGCTCCGAGGCCAGTTTCACCCGCTGCGCCTCGCCGCCCGAGAGGGTCGGGGCCGGCTGGCCCAGGCGGACGTAGCCCAGGCCCACGTCGACCAGGGTCTTGAGGTGCCGGTGGATCGCCGGGATGGCCTCGAAGAACGTCGACGCCTCCTCGATCGGCATCTCCAGGACCTCGGAGATCGTGCGGCCCTTGTAGTGGACCTCGAGCGTCTCCCGGTTGTAGCGGGCGCCCTTGCAGACCTCGCACGGCACGTACACGTCCGGGAGGAAGTTCATCTCGATCTTGATTGTGCCGTCGCCCGCGCAGTTCTCGCAGCGGCCGCCCTTGACGTTGAAGGAGAACCGGCCCGGGCCGTAGCCGCGGACCTTGGCCTCGGTCGTCTCGGCGAACAGCTTGCGGATGCTGTCGAACACGCCCGTGTAGGTCGCGGGGTTGGACCGCGGCGTGCGGCCGATCGGCGACTGGTCGACGCCGACCACCTTGTCGACGTTGTCGAGGCCCGTGACCCGCAGGTGGCGGCCCGGCACGAGCCGCGCGCCGTTGACCTGGTTGGCCAGCACCGTGTAGAGGATGTCGTTGACCAGCGTGGACTTGCCCGAGCCGCTCACGCCCGTGACCGCGATGAACTGGCCCAGCGGGAACGGCACCGTCAGGTTCTTGAGGTTGTGCTCGCGGGCACCGACCACGACGAGCTCCCGCCCGGCGGTCGCCGGCCGGCGGATCATCGGCGTCGGGATCTGCCGGCGGCCGGCCAGGTAGGCGCCGGTCACCGAGGCCTCGTTCTCGAGCAGGTCGTCGAACGAACCACTGTGGACGATCTCGCCACCGTGCTCGCCGGCGCCCGGGCCGATGTCGACGACCCAGTCGGCCGTGCGGATCGTGTCTTCGTCGTGCTCGACGACGATCAGCGTGTTGCCCAGCCGGCGCAGGCGGACCAGCGTCTCGATCAGCCGGTGGTTGTCGCGCTGGTGCAGGCCGATCGACGGCTCGTCGAGCACGTAGAGCACGCCCACCAGGCCGGAGCCGATCTGCGTGGCCAGCCGGATGCGCTGCGCCTCGCCGCCGGAGAGCGTGCCCGCCGGCCGGTCGAGCGACAGGTAGTCGAGACCCACGTCGACCAGGAACCGCAGCCGGGCGTTGATCTCCTTGAGCACCCGCTCGGCGATCAGCTTCTGCCGGTCGTTGAGCACCATGCCGCCGAGCAGCTCGGCGCAGTCGCCGACCGACATGCCGGTGACCTCGGCGATGTTGCGGCCGTCGATCGTGACCGCCAGCACCTCGGGCTTGAGCCGCGCGCCGCCGCAGACCGAGCACGGCACGTCGCGCATGTAGCCCTCGTACTTGTCGCGCGACCACTCGGACTCGGTGTCACCGTGGCGCCGCTCGATCCACTGCACCGCGCCCTCGAAGCCGGTGTAGTAGGACCGCTCGCGACCGTACTTGTTGCGGTAGCGCACGTGCACCTGGTCGTGCGAGCCGTAGAGGATCGTCTTCTGCGCCCGGTTGGACAGGGCGCGCCACGGCGTGTCGAGGTCGAAGTGCTCGGCGTCGCCCAGCGCCTGCAGCAGGCGCAGGAAGTATTCGAGCGTCTGGGTGGTCGCCCACGGCTGCACCGCGCCCTCGCGCAGGGTGCGCTCCGGGTCGGGGATCACCAGCTCCGGGTCGACCTCTTTCTTGGTGCCGATGCCGGTGCACTCCGGACACGCGCCGTAGGGCGAGTTGAACGAGAACACCCGGGGCTCGAGGTCCTCGATCGCCAGCGGGTGGTCGTTGGGGCAGGCCAGGTGCTCGGAGAAGACCCGCTCGCGGGTCGGCGAGTCGTCGGGCTCGTCGACGAACTCGAGCAGCACGACGCCGGCGGCCAGCCGCAGCGCCGTCTCGACCGAGTCGGTCAGCCGCTGCTTGGCGGAGCCCTTGACGGCGAGCCGGTCGACGACCACCTCGATGGTGTGCTTCTCCTGCTTCTTGAGCTTGGGCGGCTCGGTCAGCGGGTGCACGACCCCGTCGACCCGGGCCCGCGCGAAGCCCTTGGACTGCAGCTCGGCGAAGAGGTCGACGTATTCGCCCTTGCGGCCGCGGACCACCGGCGCGAGCACCTGGAACCGGGTGCCCTCGGGCATCGCGAGCACGCGGTCGACGATCTGCTGCGGGCTCTGCCGGGCGATCGGCTCGCCACAGACCGGGCAGTGCGGCTCGCCGACCCGGGCGTAGAGCAGGCGGAGGTAGTCGTAGACCTCGGTGATCGTGCCGACCGTCGAGCGCGGGTTGCGCGAGGTCGACTTCTGGTCGATCGACACGGCCGGGCTGAGACCTTCGATGAAGTCGACGTCCGGCTTGTCCATCTGACCGAGGAACTGCCGCGCGTACGAGGATAGTGACTCTACGTAACGACGCTGACCCTCCGCGAAGATCGTGTCGAACGCCAGGCTCGACTTGCCGGACCCGGAGAGCCCGGTGAAAACGATCATGGCGTCGCGGGGTAGATCCAGGTTGACGTCGCGCAGGTTGTGCTCCCGCGCGCCGCGCACGATCAGTCGGTCGGCCACAGCCCAGCCCACTCCTGACATGATGGAAGACCTGCAGAATCTCTGCCGTGGCAACTCTAGCCGCGGGGTATGACACTTTTCCGGGCCGCGGCATTCCCCAAACCGAGGGGATTGTCAGCCGCGCCATTCCCCCAAACAGGGGAGATCCTAGATGCCGGTGATTTCGGTCATTCCGGGTACACGATCCGCCCCTCCCATCACGTACCGTAGGGCGTCCGGCAATCACAGTGCGCCGGGTTCGTCGGCTGGGGCGGGCCCGCGTGCTCAGGGGGAAATGTGACAGCGGACCTGACGACGCGCGTGCCGGTGGCACCCGTCGAGGCGGCTACTCTCTGTGAGCATATTGCCACGCTCGCCCACGAGCGCGGCACCGGGTTCGCGGTCGCCCGCTTCGCGGTCTACGACTATCGCGAGATCCGCAGTTCCCTCGGCGCGCCCGCGGCCACCGAACTGCTCGACCGGATCAGCGAACGGATCCGCGGCCGGCTCGAACCCGCCGACGTCCTGTCCGTGCTGCCGGACGGCGACATGCTGCTGGTCCTCGACAACCCCGACGGGCTCGAGGATCGCCTCCACGACCTCGTCCGCGAGGGCAGCGGCTGGACCAGCTCGGTGTACGGGCAGCTCAGCGCCGGTGCCGCCGAGGCGCTTCCGCACGACGACGCCGAGACCCTGCTCTCCCGCGCCAGCCTCGCGCTCGAGGAGGCCGGCCGCCACGCACCCGGCTCCGTCACCGTCTGCGCCACGAGCATGCTGACCAACGCCCGCCAGCGCGTCTCCCTCGACGTCGACCTGCGCCGGGCCGTCGAAGGTGACCGGCTGACCGTGCACTACCAGCCGGTGGTGGCGCTGCCCGGCGGCCGGATCGTCGGCTACGAGGCCCTCGCGCGCTGGCCCGACCAGGAGCGCGGCTGGGTCTCCCCCGACGCGTTCATCCCGGCCGCCGAGCGCAGCGGTCTGATCGGCGACATCGGCCTGCGGGTGCTCCGGCGGGCACTGCGCGACAAGCGGCGCTACGGCGCCTGCCGCAGCAGCTGGATGTCGGTCAACGTGAGCGCCGTCCAGCTCGACGACGCGGCGTTCACCCGCAACGTGCTGCGCGCCCTCGACCAGTCCGGCGTCTCCCCCGACGAGCTGCGGGTCGAGGTCACCGAGTCGGCGCTGCTGGCGTCCGCCCGGTCGCGCGCCCAGCTCATAGAGCTGCGCCGGGCCGGCATACGCGTGCTGGTCGACGACTTCGGCACCGGGTTCTCGTCGCTGGCCAGCGTGCGCCGGCTGCCGATAGACGGCATCAAGATCTCCCGTGAGCTGCTGCACGACGACGAGCCCGGCATGCCCGACCCGACCGTGGTCCGCGCGGTTCGCCTGCTTGCCGCGGGCGCGGGTGTCACGGACATCATCGCCGAGGGCGTCGAGAGCGCGCTGGAGGTACGCACCCTCTCCGCCCTCGGCATGCCGTACGCGCAGGGTTTCCATCTCGGTCGTCCCGCGCCCGCGTCGCGCGCGCTGCGCTGGCCCGGCCAGCTCGCCACCGCCTCCGCGAACTAGGCGCCGATCCGGTCGAGTTCCGCGACCGCGTCCGCCGGCAGCTTCAGGTCGACCGCGGCCAGGTTCTCGCGCAGGTGCGCCACGGACGACGTGCCCGGGATGAGCGCCATCGTCGGCGACCGCTGCAGCAGCCACGCCAGGGCGACCTGTTGCGGGGTCGCGTCCAGCCGGGCCGCGACATCACTGAGAGTGTTCGACTGCAGAGGGCTGAAGCCGCCCAGCGGGAAGAAACCGACGAACGCGAGGTTCTCCGCGGCGACCAGGTCGACGAGGGCGTCGTCCGCCCGCTTCGCGACGTTGTAGAGGTTCTGCACCGCCACGACCGGCACGATCGACTGCGCCTCGCGGAGCTGGCCGACGGTCACGGTGCTGAGCCCGATGTGCTTGATCAGACCCTGTTCGCGCAGCTCGGCGAGCACGCCCACCTGCGCCGCGATCGGCTCGTCGCGGGCCTCCTCGACGCCGCCGACCCGCAGGTTGACCAGGTCGAGCGTGTCGACGCCCAGGTTGCGCAGGTTGTCGTACACCTGCGCCTTGAGGTCCTCGGGATGCAGCGACTGCATCCACCGGCCGTCGGGCGCGCGCCGGGATCCGACCTTGGTGGCGATGACCAGATCATCCGCGTACGGGTGGAGAGCCTCCCGAATCAGCCGGTTGACCACGACCGGGCCGTAGTAGTCGCTTGTGTCGATGTGGGTGACACCGCTCTCGACCGCCTCGCGGAGCACGGCGATCGCCTGTGCCCGGTCCCGCGGCGCGCCGAACGCGTTGGGGCCGGCCAGCTGCATGGCGCCGTACCCCATCCGGCTGATGATCAGGTCGTCGGCGAGGCGAAGGACGCCTCCGTTGTGCGCTGTTGTCGTCATGCCCACGACCGTGCCGCGGCCGGCACCCGACAGGCAGAGTCGCGCTGTTCCTGGGTGTGTGGGGACCACCTGCCGCGCGCGGAATCGACCTATCGTCGGTTTCGTGGAGACCAGCAACGCGCTCGGCGACTTCCTGCGGGCGCACCGCGAGCGGATCACGCCCGAGGAGGTGGGCCTCGGCCGCGGCGTCGGCGTGCGCCGGGTGCCCGGCCTGCGCCGCGAGGAGGTCGCGATGCTGGCCGGGATCAGCGCGGACTACTACCTGCGGCTCGAGCAGGGCCGTGACCGGCACCCGTCGGTGCAGGTGCTGGACGCGCTGGCCCGGGTGCTGCGGCTGGACGCGGACGCCACCGCCTACCTGATCGGCCTGAGCCAGCCCAGCTCGCGCACCGTCGCCGCGCGCACCACGGCCATCCCCGAGAGCATCCGGCACCTGCTCGACGAGCAGACGTCGCCGGCGCTCGTGCAGACCCGCTGGCTGGACGTGATCGCCGCCAACCGGATGGCGCCGGCGCTCTCGCCCAACCTCTCCCCCGGCGTCAACCGCCTGCGCGCGGCGTTCCTCGACCCGGCCGAGCGGACGTTCCACCGCGACTGGCCGGAGGCGGTCGCGCACGCGGTGGCCGGCCTGCGCGCCGACGCGACCGGGCATGGCGACGACCCGCGACTGGCCACACTGGTCGGTGAGCTGTCGCTGAAGAGCGAGGAGTTCCGCCAGCTCTGGGCCCGGCACGACGTGCGCCGCCCGGAGGGCCGGTTCAGCCTGCTGCGGCATCCCGAGGTCGGCGACCTGGACCTCTACGCCGACAAGCTGACCATCGGCGGCACCGACGGCCTGGTGCTCAACATCTACCACGCGGAGCCGGGCACCGAGTCGGCCCGCTCCCTGGCCCTGCTCGGCTCACTGGCGGCTTCCGCTTAGTTCCGTTTCGTTCGCGCCCGACCTTCGTACACACAGGTCGGGGCATTTCCATGTCTTGACTTCCCACATAGTCAAGCGTAAACAAAGACGAAACAAAATGATGCGGAGGCAAAGCCACATGTACGCGGAGGAGCGGCAAGAGGAGATCCTGCGGCTCGCCCGTGCCCAGGGGCGGGTCGACGTGACCGCGCTGGCCGACGGTTTCCAGGTGACCGCCGAGACGATCCGCCGCGACCTGACCGTGTTGGAACGGGCCGGTGTCCTCCGCCGCGTGCACGGCGGTGCGATCCCGGTCGAGCGGATCGGCTTCGAGCCCGCGCTGGCCGCCCGCGACTCCGTGCTGATCACCGAGAAGGAGCGGATCGCCAAGGCGGCCCTGGCCGAGCTGCCCGACGAGGGCGCCGTGATCCTCGACGCGGGCAGCACCACGGCCCGGCTGGCCCACGCGCTGCCGACCGACCGCGAACTGTCCGTTGTGGTCAACTCGCCGGTGCTGGCCACGGTCCTCGGCACCCGGGCCAACCTGACCGTGCTGCTGCTCGGCGGCCGGGTCCGTGGCAAGACGCTGGCCACCGTCGATGACTGGGCACTGCGCCCGCTCGCCGACATGTACGTCGACGTCGCGTTCATGGGCACCAACGGCTGCTCCGTCGAACGCGGCCTGACCACACCGGACCCGGCGGAGGCGACCGTCAAGCGGGCGATGATCGCCGCGGCCCGCCGGGTGGTCCTGCTGGCCGACCACACGAAGATCGGCAACGACTACCTGGCCCGGTTCGGCGCCGTCGGCGACCTCGACGTGCTGATCACCGACACGGGCCTCGACGCGGAGCTGGCGGGCGACGTCGAAGCCGCCGGCGTACGGGTGGTCCGCGCATGATCGTCACCGTCACCCTCAACCCGAGCCTCGACCGCGCGATCGAGATCGACCACCTGGCCCGGGGCGACGTGCTCCGCGCGCGGTCGGGCCGGCTGGACCCGGGCGGCAAGGGCGTCAACGTCTCCCGGGCGCTGCTGGCCAACGGCATCGCGTCGCGGGCGGTGCTCCCGTGCGGCGGCGACGAGGGCGCCCAACTGGTCCGCCTGCTGGCGGCGGAGGGCGTCGACCTGGTGGCCGTGCCGATCGGCGGCCACACCCGCTCCAACATCACCCTCGCCGAGCCCGACGGCACGGTCACGAAGGTCAACGAGCCGGGCCCGTCGCTGTCCGCGGTCGAGTTCGACGCGGTGACGGGCCAGGCGCTGGCCGCCGCGGGCACCGCCGGCTGGGTGGTGGTCTGCGGCAGCCTGCCGCCGGGCGTGACACCGTCGGCCTTCGGCCGGCTGTGCCGGCGGATCGTGGCGGCGGGCGTCCGCCTGGCGGTGGACACGAGCGGCCCGGCCCTGCGCGCGGCGGCGGAGGCGGGCGCACACCTGGTGAAACCGAACCGCGAGGAACTGTCCGAAGTGGTCGGCCACCCGCTGCCGTCCCTGGCGGACGTGGTCGACGCCGCGCACCGGGTACGCACCTGGGGCGCGGGCGCGGTCCTCGCCAGCCTGGGCGCCGACGGCGCGATCCTGGTCACGGGGGAAGCGGTCGTCAGCGGCGCGGCGGCGGTCCCGGCGCCACGCAGCACGGTCGGCGCCGGCGACGCGCTGTTGGCCGGCTTCCTGGCGGCCCTGACCCGGTCGGGCGACGTTGCCGGACCGGTCGGGAGTCTCGAAACCGCCGGCATCTCGGCGTCGACCGCGAACGATCCCGGCAGCACCCAAGAACCGGCGATCGACGGAGCCGGCGCGGGAGGCGCAACCGCCGACGGCGGCGTCAAAGGCCGCGGTGGCTGGGGCCGCGGCAGCACCGCCCCGACCACGACCAGGCGCAGCGACATCGGCGGTCGCGCCGCGACCGGGACCGACGTCGCCGGCTCCGCCGACGGCGGCAACCTCGGCACCGCAGCCGGCGACGGTGCTGGTCACGGCACCATCGGCACGACCGACGCCGACCCGGGCGGTGGTGCGGGTGACCGCGCCGCCGGGGTCGGTGAGCGTGACGCGGACGTGACGGTCGCCTCAGGGAAGACCGGGCGGCCCGTGCTCATGGCCGCTCTTGCGGAAGGGCTCGCGTGGGGTGCCGCGGCGGTCAGCCTCCCCGGCTCCCGGATGCCGCGGCCCGAAGACCTGCGGCGGGACGCCGTCGTGATCCATCCCGATTCCGACATCGTCCGGGTCCCTGGTTCCGCCGGGACTCCGGATTCCTCCCCTACCCCCGAAGGGAGCGTTCGGTGACAACTACCGAGGAACGCGGCTACACGCCGGCGGTGCAGGGCACCGGGTTCCGTGCCACCGTGCAGCGGTTCGGCGGCAACCTGGCCGCCATGATCATGCCTAACATCGGCGCGTTCATCGCGTGGGGGCTGATCACCGCGCTGTTCATCCCGACCGGCTGGATACCGAACGACGACTTCGGTCAGCTGGTCAACCCCATGATTTTCTTCCTGTTGCCCATTCTCATCGGCTACACCGGTGGCCGGCTCGTGCACGGGCAGCGCGGCGCCGTGGTCGGTGCCGTGGCCACCGTCGGCGTCGCCGTCGGGGCCGGTGCCGTCATGGGCACCGAGCTCGAGAACGCGTCACCCATGTTCCTCGGCGCGATGATCATCGGTCCGGCCACCGCCTGGCTGCTCAAGCGGTTCGACGCCCTCGTCGAGGACCGGATCCGGCCCGGGTTCGAGATGCTGGTCAACAACTTCTCCGCCGGCATCATCGGCGGTGGCATGGCGTTGCTCGGCGCCTGGGCGATCGGCCCCGTCATGCGTACCGTCACCAACGCCGCCGGCGACGCGGTCAGCTGGCTCGTCGACCGCAACCTGTTGCCGCTCGCGTCCGTCCTGGTCGAGCCGGCGAAGGTGCTCTTCCTCAACAACGCCATCAACCACGGCGTGTTCGGCCCGCTCGGTGTCTCCGAGGCGGCCGAGACCGGCAAGTCCATCCTGTTCATGATCGAGTCGAACCCGGGCCCCGGCCTCGGCCTGCTGCTCGCGTTCTTCTTCTTCGGCCCGCGCAACCTGCGCGCCACGACCCCCGCCGCCATGATCATCCAGTTCCTCGGCGGCATTCACGAGATCTACTTCCCGTACGTGCTGATGAAGCCCCGCCTCATCATCGCGATGATCGCCGGCGGTGCGGCCGGTGTCGGCACCTTCATGATCACCGGTGCGGGGCTCACCGCGACGCCGTCGCCCGGCAGCATCTTCGCCTACTTCGCGGTGACGCCGCGTGGTGGCTACGTGCCGATGCTGCTCGGCATCGTGATCGCGGCTGCCGTGACGTTCGCGGTCGCGGCCGTGCTGCTCGGCTTCGGCCGGCTCGAGCCCAAGGAGGACCCAGAGGTCGCCGACGGCGATGCGGCCGCCGTACCCCCGGACGCCGATCCGCAACCCGGTACCCAGCCGGAACCGGCACGCGAACCCGCCGGTGTCGCGGCGGAACGCACCACCGCTTGACCTTTTACGACCCAGAAGGGCGGCAACCGTCATGGCCAACATCAAGGGCAGCGACATCCAGAAGGTCGTCGTGGCCTGCGACGCCGGCATGGGCAGCAGCGTCATGCTCGCCAGCCAGCTCCGGCGCCAGCTCAAGAAGCACCGGGTCACCGTCGAGCACACCCCGGTCAACTCGATCCCGGCCGACGCCGACGTGGTGGTCTGCCACGCGGGCCTGGCCGACCGCGCCCGCGGCAGCGCGCCGGGCAAGGTGATCGTTCCGGTTCAGGTGTTCATCGGCGACCCGGCCATCACGCGGCTGGTGAAGGTCGTCGAGTCCGGCGGCGAGCTCGATGGCTGAGGGCCTAGGCGCGCTGCTCGACCCGGGCGCCATCCGGCTCGCCGAGACCGCCGCCGACCGCGACGCCGCCATCCGGCGCTGCGGCGAGGTGCTGGTTTCGGTCGGGGCGGTCACGCCGGCGTACGTAGCCGCGATGCTCGAACGCGAGCAGTCCGTCTCCACGTACGTCGGCGAGGGTGTGGCGATCCCGCACGGCACCCTCGCCGGCAAGGAGACCGTGCTCCGCGACGCCCTGGCCGTGCTGCGCTTCCCGGCGGGCGTCGACTGGGGCGGGCAGCCGGTCACGGTCTGCGTCGCGATCGCGGCCCGCGGCGACGGGCACGTCGAGGTGCTCGGCGAGCTCGCCCAGATCCTGCTCGACCCGGACCGGGCCGCGGCGCTGCGCGCGGTCACCGACCAGGACACGGTCTACGACCTGTTGACCCCGATCGAGGAGACGGCATGAAGGTCGTGCGCTTCCACGCGCCCGGCGACGTACGCATCGAGGACGCCCCCGAACCCACCCGCACCGGCGGCGACGTGCTGATCCGGGTGCACAACTGCTCGACCTGCGGCACCGACGTGAAGATCTTCAAGTTCGGGCACCACCACATCCGGCCGCCGCGGGTGATGGGCCACGAGATCGCCGGTGAGGTCGTCGACGGCGGCGACACCGGCTGGCAGGCCGGCGACCGGGTGCAGGTGATCGCCGCGATCCCCTGTGGACAGTGCGGCGAGTGCCGCCGGGGCCGGATGACCGTCTGCCCCAACCAGGAGTCGATGGGCTACCACTACGACGGCGGCTTCGCCGAGCTGATGCTGGTCCCCGCCAAGGTGCTCGCCGTCGACGGTCTCAACCGCATACCCGAGTCCATCGGGTACGCCGAGGCGTCGGTCGCCGAACCGCTCGCGTGTGTCCTCAACGGACAAGAGCTGGCCCGGGTCGGCGAGGGTGACGACGTGGTGGTGATGGGCGCCGGCCCGATCGGTTGCCTGCACGTGCGGCTGGCCCGCGCCCGCGGCGCACAGCGGGTGTTCCTCGTCGACCTCAACCCGGACCGCCTGGCGCTGTCCGCCGCGCGGGTGCGACCGGACGCCGCGATCTGCGGCGCCGACACCGACGTGGTCGACGAGGTACGCAAGCTGACCGACGGCCGCGGCGCCGACGTGGTGATCACCGCGGCGGCCGCGAAGGCGGCCCAGGAGCAGGCGTTCGCGCTCTGCGCCCGGCAGGCCCGGATCAGCTTCTTCGGCGGGCTGCCCAAGGACGACCCGGTGATCCGGGTCGACAGCAACCTCGTGCACTACCAGGAGCTGACCATCGTCGGCGCCAACGGTTCGAGCCCGGCACACAACCGGCGGGCCCTGGACCTGATCGCCTCCGGCGCGGTGCCGGTCGCCGACCTGATCACCCACCGGCTCCCCGTGACGGCGGCGCTGGAGGCGTTCGACGTCGTCGCCCGCGGTGCCGCCATCAAGGTCACCATCGAGCCCTGAGGAGTTGCCGCCATGCCGTCCCGCACCGTGACCGTCGGCTCGCGTACCGGGCTGCACGCCCGTCCGGCCGCCCTGTTCGTCGCCGCGGCGGGCGCCGCGCCGCTGCCGGTGAAGATCAATGTCGAGGGCCGCAAGCCGGTGCCGGCCAACAGCATGCTGTCGGTGCTGTCGCTGGGCGCCAGATGTGGCACCTCGGTGACCATCTCCGCCGAGGGCGACGGCGCGGACGCGGTGCTCGACGACCTGGCGGCGCTGCTCGCCCGGGACCTGGACGCGGACGAGGTCGGTTCCGATGGCTGACCCGGCCGTGCACCCCAGCGCGGAGCCGTTGCACGGGATCGGGGTCTCCCCCGGTTTCGCGGCCGGTCCGGTCTGCCGGGCCGGCGCGGCGCCGCGGCTGCCCGTCCCGCGCGCGGTGTCCGATGTCGAGGCCGAGCTCGCGGGGGCGGCGGCAGCCCTGCGCGCGGTCGCGGACGAGCTGGGCCGGCGCGCGGACGCCACCCCCGACGCGACCGCGGCCGAGATCCTCCGCGCCCAGGTGATGATGGCCGAGGACCCGGTCCTCGACGAGGCGGTGGCCGACGCCATCCGGGCGGGTTCGGACGCGCCGCACGCGATCGACGCGGCGTTCGCCGTGCACCGGCAGGCCTTCCTCGACGCCGGCGGATACCTCGCCGAGCGGGTCGCCGACCTCGACGACCTGCGCGACCGGGCCGTGGCGGTCTCGTGCGGGCTGCCGATGCCGGGGATTCCGTCGCCGGGCCACCCGTTCGTGCTCGTGGCTGCCGACCTCGCGCCCGCGGACACGGCCGGTCTCGACCCGTCGGTCGTGCTCGCGCTGGTCACGGAGGCCGGCGGACCGACCAGCCACACGGCGATCCTGGCGCGGTCGCTGGGCGTCCCGGCGGTGGTCCGCTGCGGCGGGGCGGCCGGGTTGCGGGACGGGATGGTGGTGGCGGTCGACGGCGCGGCCGGCGCGGTGCGGGTCGGCGTCGACGAGGCGACGGTTCTCGACACGCGGCGGCGGGAGCAGGATCGGCGCTCGCGTGCGGCGGCCTCGTCCGGCCCGGGC
>NZ_JBFAIU010000105.1:0-22006 GCF_040654855.1 Asanoa sp. NPDC050611 | reverse complement strand
GTCCAGGTCGTTCGTCCGGTGGGGCGCTCCACCTGGACCAGGCAGGCGCGGCCCGGCCGGGCGGAGCCTGCGCGACGGGATGGCCGATCCGGACTATCTGATCCCAATGGCAGGATGTTGGGGTGACGGACACGACGCCTCCGATGCAGAGCACCGAGACACCCGCGCTGGACAAAGACCGTTTCAGGTGTCCGCACTGCTCGATCTTTGCCGTGCAAGACCGTGGCCTGCTCCTTTGGAAGAAACTCTTCGTAAACCAAAGCCCGCGCGAGATGCAAGGTTGGCGGGCGCACTATTGCACTGCCTGCCAAGAGCCGACGATCTGGCTTAAGGCTGCCGACGACGACGACAGCGACATGGTCTATCCGCTCGGCAGCATGGGAGAACGTGCAAGCGACGACATGCCCGATGAAGTACGCGCGGTGTACGAAGAGGCGAGGCGTGTAGCAGCGCTGTCGCGACGCAGCTCTGCAGCGCTCCTTCGGCTGGCCCTCCAAATGCTGGTCGACGGACTCGAACCCGGCGCAGGCAGCCTCAACACCAAGATCGGGCGGCTGGTTGAGCGCGGACTTCACCCTCAGACCGCGCAAGCCATGGATGTTCTCCGCGTTGTCGGGAACAACGCCGTCCATCCCGGACAGATCGATCTTGACGATGATCCGACACTCTTGCCTGGACTCTTCCGCCTGACGAACGTAGTGATTGACCAGATGATCAGCGTCCCGAAGCACGCTGAATCCCTCTTCAGCGCTCTGCCCCAGGGGGCTAGGGACCAAATCGCACAGAGAGACGGCACAGTGGCGGCCCAACCTCGCTAACCCAGATGCACGAGTGGCCGGGAGAAATCCGGGAGACGATCTAACGGCCTGATGCCTCAGAGACCGTTCCACGCCGCCAAGCACAAGCACCACGACCAGGGCGAATAGCCACGCATCCAGGTCGTGAAGGTGGTTTGACCTAGTTGACACGGAAGAGGTCACTGGTTCAAACCCAGTATCGCCCACCAGATCAGAGGCCATGTCCCATTGACGGACATGGCCTCTTTCATGCCCTTACAGCAGGCTCCTCCTGAGGCCGGCCAAGCTGCTCGATGTCCCTCGCCCACTGGCGCGTCAGTGCCATTGCTGCTGAGCGGGTGGTTACGCGCCGCTGATGTGGATGGTCGCTGCCCTTGACGTCCACCCCACGGTGGGACGAAAGCGGGTAGGCAACCACCAACCAGCGACCGGACGCCGTTCGGTAGGGCCACACCACCGCGGTGGCGAGCAGCGCGGCAAACCTTGAGCAGGTGCGCGACAGCCAGAGCCAGGAGGATGGCTATCGCGATAATCGCGAAGGGTTCGAAGTCCCCCCAGCCTTGCAGAAACAGGCGAGACGGCGGCGGCCCACCCGCCACACATGCAGTTGACCGGACTCCGGTCCGCCACTCCTTCAACACGATGTCATCGTGAACTGCGAGCGCCGGTCATGGATCCTGGGGTTCGTTGCGCTAACGCCGCAGAAAGATCAGGCAGGCCGCGGAGGCAGTCGATGGAAACTCCGCTAAAGCTTTCAGGACGATGGTGCCGCCTACCAGAGCGAGCGAACCGCCTCTGCGGATCGGCTGCGGTGGCGACGTCCGGCGGGTGAGACCTTGAACCGGCCACGGACGCGCCGCGACTAACGGCGGCGAAGCCGGTCCAACAGCGGGTGATCCGCCGCCTGACGCGTACGACATGCGGCCCGGGGATCATGGCATTTGGGAGCCGGTCGCGTCGGGGGTCCGTCGCGCGTGGAGACCGCGTAGCAGTGCGATCTCCGCGCCGTGGTGGACCTGCTCGTCGACCAGCGTCATGAGCACGTCGCCGGCGCTGCGGGGTTCGCCCAGGTGGCTCGGTCGCAGCTCGCGCAAGTGCGCGTCGGTGGCCTCGGCCAGCCATGCGGTGATCGGCTCGCGGCTGTCGCGCCAGTAGGTGCGGGCCGCGTCCGCGGATCCCGGGACGACCAGGTCGGCGAACGTCCGGGCGCCGGGACCGAACGCGTGCTCCCAGTAGATCCAGTTGCCGTTCGCGAGATGGACGAGCCGCCACGCGATCGTCGTCAACGGCGGCGGGTCAGGCGTAGTCGATGTCCCACCGGTCCGGCAACGTCGGGTGCGTCCGCACCGTCCAGCACGACGGCCCGGGCTCCCAGAAGAACTCGGCGTCGGACATGCCGGTCAGGCGCTGGTCGAGCCTGGCCCCGGAGTCGCGCCACTGCCGCCGCAGCACCTCAGCCGCGTTCATCACGGACCGGCGTGAGCAGGTCGATGTGGTCATGGCTGCGGTAATGCTCGATGCTCGGCCGGGTCGTGTCCCGCGCCGCCATGAACATCACGGCCGTGTCGCCCGCCTCACCCGTTCCATCGTCGCCCCCTCAGACGCCTCAGGCTCACGGTAGACGGTCAGTGGCCCGAGTCGCCCTGGCCGGCGGTGGTGGGAAGGTTGCCGAGGACGTGGTTGATGACGTGCACCCGGCCGTTGGCGATGCGGTAGTCCGCGCACACCGTGCGCGCCTCGTCGCCCAGCTGCGCCATGCCCTCGTCCACCTTGGACACCCGCACGGTCGTGCCGTCCAACGTCTTGACCGAGTCCGCGTCGCGCAGGTCCGAGACGCTCAGTGCCTTGTCGACGATGTGCGCGCGCAGGAGCGTACGCAGCGTGTCCTTGTCTTTGATCATCAGCTCGTCCAGGTTGTCCTGGGAGAACTTGGCGGCGAACGCGTCGTCGGACGGCGCCAGCACGGTGATCGCCTGCTTGCCCTCGAGCTCCGGCAGCAGGTCCGCGGCCCGCAGCGCGCCGTCGAACGTCGTCAGGACCGTGATCCAGCTCAGCGCCTCGCTCGCCGGCGCGTTGGCCAGCGCCGTCGGGTTGCCGGGCTCGTCGCCCTTCGGCAGCTCGGTGCAGAGGGGGCCCGAGAGGGCGTCCGGCGCGTCCGAACCGCTGCAGCCGGCCGCCGCCAACAGCGAGACAGCCAGGACCAGCGCCAGCGTACGCCGCATCGCGACCTCCAGGGAGAAAGGTGGTGCACCGGCGGGCCGGGCTTCCCGGTCCGGCCCGCCGATGCGTCGGGGGGCTAGCTCATCACAGGGTGGCGCACTGGCCCGCGCGCGGTCCGTTGACCGTGTTGCGGACCTCGAGGTTCGTCGGCGCCGGGGTGTTGCCGGAGCAGTTCAGCGGGCCGCTGACGCTGTTGCCGGCGAGGTACGGTGCCGCACCGCCGCGGTTGTTGACCACGCTGACCGGGCCCGACACCTTGGTGCCGATGACCGAGACCGGGCCGTTGGTGTTCGCGACCTGCAGCGGACCCCGCAGCGTGCTGTCGCCGAGGAAGACCCCGGCCGCGTTCGCGGCGTTGACCGGGCCACTGATGGTGGAGTTGGTGGCGACCAGGGTCGCACCCGGGCGGAGGTTGACCGGGCCGTTGACCGTCGCGCCCGACAGGCAGGCGAAGCCCGAGATGGTCAGCGGGCCGTTGCGCGTGCCGGTCAGGGTCGGGTAGACCCGCTCGCCGGACACCCACTCCTCCTCGCCCTGCTCGTCCAGCAGCAGCGGGATCAGGCCCCGCTCCGGCTGGGCCAGCGGCACGATGTAGCCGTCGTCGACCTTCACGACCTTCCAGCCGTGCGCGGCGATCCGCTCGGCGACCGTGGCACCGACGTCGTTGGGTCCGTCGGTACGGGCACCGTTGTACTGCGCCTCGGTGAGCTTGTAGGCACACGGGGCGTTGTCCAGGATCATGTCCGGCGTCGGCAGGTCCTCGCGCGGGCCGGCCTCACCCGGGTGCGGCGCCGGGTGCAGCGGGATGACCCGCGAGCCCCGGAAGACGATCCGGCCGTTGTTGCCGGCCTGGAACTCGATCGCCTCGCCACGCGCCTTCTTGATGTCGCCGACCTGGGCGTGGTGGTAGTCCATGAACTGGTTGAACGTCCACAGCGCCGAGAAGGTCTTGCGGCGGCGGTTGTTCGCCGTGTTGCCCTCGTCCGGCCGGGTCGCGCCGCCGGAGCTGCGCAGCTCGAGCAGCGAGTTGACCGTGTTCTTCAGGCCGAGGGTGTTGCGCAGGATGGTCTCCTCGGACAGGCCCACGCCGCTGCCGTTCGCGCAGCCGTACGGGCACGCCCACCAACCGTCCTTGGCGCCCTCGACGTACATGTGGTTCTCGATCATGTCGAGCGACTCGTCGAAGATCTGCTGGGCCACGTTCTGGTGCCGCGGCGGCAGCATCGGCAGGTCGCCGGCCTGGGAGTTGCCGTACTCGTGACCGTCGTAGCCGGCCACCGGGCGGTAGTCGCGCAGCATCCGCACGTACGCCGCGGTCTCCGGCTGGCGGATCAGCGAGTAGTCCCGGTTGAGGTCCTGGCCGGTGATGTTGCCCCGGGTGTTGGCGGCCCGGCCGTCACCGTTGATCGTCGGGACGATCAGGACGGTGGTGGCCTTGAGCAGGTCCAGCGTGCGGGCGTCGTTGCTGAACGCCAGCTGGCGAGCCATGATCAGGCAGGCCTCGCGGTCGCCCGGCTCGTTGCCGTGGACGTTGCAGTTGACCGCCAGCGGCGAGGTCGCGGCCACCGCGGCCGGGGTCGCCGGCGGGGTCGGGTAGCCGATGACGAACATGTTGATCGGGCGGTTCTGCACGGTACGGCCGATCTCGACCACCCGCACCCGCTCGCTCAGCTTGTCGACCTCCGCCGTGTAGGCGTACTCGTTGACGTCGCTGGTGTACTGCGCGGCGTGGGTGGTCTCCCACTGCGTACGCAGGTTCTGGCCCGGGGTGTCGGTGTCGCCCCACGGCTCCTTGGTGGTGCCGACGACCGGGGTCGAGTACGGCTGCTCGGCCGTCCCGATCCGGGCGCGGACCCGCCACTGGAACCGGTCGCCAGGGTTGAACCCGGCGTCCGCGAACGTGGGCTCCTCGTTGTTGACCTGGCGGTTGGGCCGCCAGACGCCGACGACCTTCGCGACGTCGGTCGGGTTGCCCGAGGCGTCGACCGCGGTGCGCTCGATCTGGTAGTCGGTGGCGCCGTCGACCGGCGTCCACGCGACGGTGGCGAACCCGTCGGCCTGGCTGACCGTGAGGTCGGTGACCTGGTTGGGTTCGGCCGCGAACGCCGCGGTGGACGTCACGACGGGAGAGAGGGTGGCAGCTAGCAAGGCGGAAAGTCCGATGACCATAGACCGCCGATGTTTCATGGAACCTCCAGGTTGGGGGACCTGTCTTGATCAAAGACATCGGTGCCCGTCAGCCTGACCGTCCTCATGGGGCGATCGCAACGATCTTGAGTAACTCTTGAGGCTTTCGAATGGCCGCCGTTACGTGGCCGAGCCGGCCCGCGAGAAAACCCTTAGCCACCGGAATGGACTCGTTTGCCATCAACCCGTCTATCCCGGCCTTGCAGTCAGGGGGGTCGATGAGATGTAGACGGGCTAACGGTCGGGCGGGAACGTGCTCTCCCGCTCGACCAACTCGGCGGGTACGCGCTCCACGCGCGGATCCCGCGACGGCGCGGACAGGGCCAGGGACATGGCCAGCGCCCCCATGTCGGCCAGCGGCAGGCGGATCGTGGTCAGGGCCGGCGTCACGTCGCGGGCGATCGGCATGTCGTCGAAGCCGATCACGCTGATCCGGCGGTCCACGCCGCGCAGGTGCGCCAGCGCGCCCACGGCCATCGAGTCGTTGAGGGCCGCGATCGCCGTCAGGCGCGGATGGGCCGCGAGCAGGTCGGCCGTCGCCGCGGCGCCGCTGTCGCGGTCGAAGTCCGCGTAGGCGACCTTCGGCGGCGGCCGCCGGTGGGAGCGGGCGGCGCGGCGCAGGCCGGTCAACCGGTCCGTCGTCGTGGTCAGGTTGCGCGGGCCCGCGATGACGCCGAGCTCGCGGTGGCCCAGCGCGTAGAGGTGCTCCCCCGCCAGGTAGCCGCCCGCCTCGTTGTCGGGCACGACCGCGTCGCCCGTGCGGTCGTGGCGGCCGATGACCGCGACCCGCCCGCCGGTCAGCTCGTAGGCGCGGAGCTTGCCGCGCAGCGCCCGGGCGAAACCCGGGTCGTGGTAGCCCGAGCCGGCCAGCACCATCGCCGCCACCTGGTGCGCCCGGAGCAGCTCCACGTAGTCGAGCTCGCGGGCCGGGTCGCGGTAGGTGTTGCAGATGATCACCAGGCGGCCGTCGGTGGTCGCGACCCGTTGCAGGCCGCGGGTTATCTCCGCGAAGTACGGGTCGGAGACGTCGTGCACGACCACGCCGACCGCGGTGCGCTCCGAGCGGGCGAGCTGGCGCGCGTGCGCGTTGGGCACGTAGTGGAGGTCGGCCACGGCGGCCTCGACCCGGTCGCGGAGCGCGGCGCTGACGGGCTTGCTGCTGCCGTTGATGATGCGCGAGGCGGTCGCCGTCGAGACGCCCGCCCGGCGCGCGACGTCGTCCAGCGTGGCCACGCGGAGATCATACGGGTAAGCCCTTGCCTAAGCCCATGGAGCGTGGATACCTTTCCCGGGAAAGCGCTTACCTCACGCTATCGGCGCCTGGACCTCCGGTCGGCGCAAAACCCGAGGTGAAGGTCAAGGGGAGGTAGAGCTCGTGGATCGCAAACCCATCGGGATCGTCCTGAACGGCGTGACCGGGCGGATGGGCTACCGCCAGCATCTGGTCCGTTCGCTGCTCGCGATCCGCGAGGCCGGTGGCCTGCCGCTGCGCGACGGCACGCTGCTCTGGCCCGAGCCCGTGCTGGTCGGGCGCGACGACGCCAAGCTGCGGGCGATCGCGCAGCGGCACGGCCTCACCGAGTGGACCACCGACCTGGGCGCGGCGCTGGCCCGACCCGACGTCGAGATCTACTTCGACGCCCAGGTGACCAACGCGCGCGAAAAGGCCATCCGCGCCGCCGTCAACGCCGGCAAGCACATCTACACCGAGAAGCCGACCGCCGGCGACCTGGCCGGCGCGGTCGAGCTGGCCCGGCTCGCCGACGCGGCCGGCGTCAAGCACGGCGTCGTGCAGGACAAGCTGTTCCTGCCGGGCCTGCGCAAGCTCGACCGGCTCGTCAAGGGCGGCTTCTTCGGGCGCGTCCTCAGCGTCCGCGGCGAGTTCGGCTACTGGGTCTTCGAGGGCGACTGGCAACCGGCCCAGCGTCCATCATGGAACTACCGCACCGCCGACGGCGGCGGCATCGTGGTCGACATGTTCCCGCACTGGCACTATGTGCTCGAGCAGATCTTCGGGTCCGTCGAGGCCGTCACCGCCCACGTCGCCACCCACATCCCCCGCCGGTGGGACGAGCAGGGCCAAGCCTACGACGCGACCGCCGACGACGCCGCGTACGGCATCTTCGAGATCGCGGGCGGCATCGTCGCGCAGATCAACTCGTCCTGGGCCGTCCGGGTCTACCGCGACGAGCTGGTCGAGTTCCAGGTCGACGGCACCGAGGGCAGCGCGGTCGCCGGCCTGCGCGAGTGCCGGGTCCAGCACCGCTCGACCACGCCCAAGCCGGTCTGGAACCCCGACCTGCCGGCCACCGAACGGTTCCGCGACCAGTGGCAGGTCGTGCCCGACAACGAGGAGTTCCGCAACGGCTTCCTGGAGCAGTGGGAGCTGTTCCTGCGGCACGTGGTCGAGGACACCCCGTACACCTGGGACCTGTGGGCCGGCGCCCGTGGCGTGCAGCTCGCCGAGCTGGGCACGGTGTCGGCGCGCGAGGGCCGGCGGGTCGAGATCCCGGAGCTGGCACCGTGACCGAGGTCGTGCTCCCCGACGGGCCGTTCACCTTCACCGGCACCGGCGCCGCCTTCGCCGCGCCAGGAGCGGGATTCACGAGCCGCGTCGCGTACGCCGCCGCACACGTGGTCGCCGACCCGGCCGCCGACAACACCCCGGGCGCGCCGGCCGCCCTCGACTGGGACGCCACCCTCGCGTTCCGGCATCACCTGTGGTCGCACGGCTTCGGCGTCGCGGAGGCGATGGACACCGCACAGCGCGGCATGGGCCTCGACTACGCCGCGACCCGGGAGCTGATCCGGCGCAGCGCGCGCGAGGCGGCCGGGCCGATCGTCGCGGGCGTGGCCACCGACCAGCTCCCGCCGGGCGTGGCGAGCCTCGACGAGGTCCGCAAGGCCTATGCCGAGCAGCTCGCCGACGTGCAGGCGGCGGGCGCCACGCCGGTGCTGATGTGCAGCCGCCACCTCGCCGCCACGGCCCGCGGGAGCGACGACTACCTCGACGTGTACGCCGAGCTGCTGCGCCAGGCCGACGGGCCGGTCGTGCTGCACTGGCTCGGCGAGATGTTCGACCCGGCGCTGGCCGGCTACTGGGGTGCCGACCCGGTCGCCACCGTGCTCGAGCTGATCGGCGCGCACGCCGCGAAGGTCGACGGCATCAAGGTCTCGCTGCTCGACGAGGCGTTCGAGGTCGACCTGCGCCGGCGCCTGCCCGCGGGCGTCCGGCTCTACACCGGCGACGACTTCAACTACCCAAACCTGATCAAGGGCGACGCGCACGGCTACTCCGATGCGCTGCTCGGCATCTTCGCCGCCATCGCGCCGCCGGCGGCCGCCGCGTTGCGGGCGCTGGACGCGGGCGACGAGCCCGGCTACGACGACATCTTCGCGCCCACCGTGCCGCTGGCCCGGCACGTGTTCGGCGCGCCCACCTTCTACTACAAGACCGGCATCGTCTTCCTCGCCTGGCTGGCCGGCCACCAGAGCCACTTCACGATGGTCGGCGGGCTGCAGAGCGGCCGGTCGCCGCTGCACCTGGCGAAGCTGATCCGGCTGGCCGACGCGGCCGGCGTCCTGCCCGACGCGGATCTGGCGGCCGCTCGGGCGCGCGCGTGGGCGACGACCGTGGGGGTGGCCGGATGAGGTTCGCGCTGAACTCCGCCACCACCAAGCACTGGCCGCTGCCCGATCTCGTCGCCGGCTGCGTCCGGGCGGGCGTCCGCGGCGTCGGCCTGTGGCGCGAGGAGACCGCCGCCTTCGGCCTGGACAAGACCGCCGCCCTGGTGCGCGACGCGGGCCTGTCGGTCACCTCGCTGTGCCGCGGTGGTTTCTTCAACGATCCCGGCTGGTACGACGACAACCGGCGCGCGATCGACGAGGCGGCGACGCTCGGCGCACCCGTGCTGGTGCTGGTCTCCGGCGGCCTCCACGACGGCAGCCGCGACCTCGACGGCGCCCGCGCGCACGTCGGGGACGCGATCGGTCGCCTGGTGCCGCACGCGCTCGCGGCCGGGGTCAAGCTGGCGGTCGAGCCGCTGCACCCGATGTTCGCCGCCGACCGCTGCGTGGTCTCGACGCTGGGCCAGGCGCTGGACCTGGTCGCGCCGCTGCCCGTCGAGGCGGCCGGCGTCGTGGTCGACACCTACCACCTGTGGTGGGACGACCAGGTCTGGGCGCAGATCGAGCGGGCCGGCCGACAGCGCCGGATCGCCTGCTTCCAGGTCGCCGACTGGGTCACGCCGCTGCCGGAAGGCGTGCTGCTCGGCCGCGGCCTGCCGGGCGACGGCTGTGTCGACAACCGCCGCTTCCGCCGCGCGGTCGACGCCGCCGGCTACACCGGACCGGTCGAGGTCGAGGTGTTCTCGGCAGAGGTCTGGGCGCGCCCGGGCGACGAGGTGCTCGACGCGGCGCTGCGCGGCTACCGGGAGACCGTCGAGGGATGACCGAGCTGACCGTCGAGGGCGTCGCCGTCGCGTCCTATGTGGTCTCGCCCGAGGTCGACGTGGTCCAGGGACCGCGCCCCTACCTGCACCCGGTGCGCACACTCGGCGGCGTCACCGTCACCGACTTCGCGCCCGACGACCACACCTGGCATCTCGGTGTCTCGGTCGCGATGCAGGACGTCGCGGGCACCAACCTGTGGGGCGGCCGCACGTACGTCCGCGACCGCGGCTACACGTGGCTCGACGACCACGGCGCGATCGTGCACACGGCCTGGACCGGGGACCTGCGTCACCGGATGGAGTGGCGCGACAAGGACGGCGGGGTGCTGCTCACCGAGGAGCGGCGGCTGGCCGCCACGAAGGCCACGCTGGGCTGGGAGCTGTCGGTCGACTTCACCCTGACCGCCGACCGGCCGGTCACGCTGGGCAGCCCGGCGACGAACGGCCGCCCGGACAAAGCGGGCTACGGCGGGTTCTTCTGGCGGGCGGCGCCGGGCGAAACCCGGGTGTTCACCGTGGACGCGGCGGGCGAGGAGAACGTCAACGGCAGCGCGGCGCCGTGGCTGGCGCTGACCGGGCCGGGGCCGTACACGCTGGTGTTCCGGGGCCTGGCGGGCGATGACCGCTGGTTCGTGCGGACCGGCATCTATCCCGGCGTCTGCGCCGCGCTGGCGTTCGACCGCCCGTTGGCCGTCACGCCGGAGACGCCGGTCGTGCGGAGCATCCGGGTGCTCGTCGCCGACGGTGCCCTGACCCGCGAGCAGCTGGTATGAAAGCGCGTCGCCGGCGAACTCGGTTCGCCGGCGACGCCGTCCGTTCGGTCAGGGGCGGTAGACGCCGAGCTCGAGACCGCCGGTCACCGGGACCGACACGTCCTCCTTGCCGGCGCGGTCGAGGGTCACGTCGGTCGACGTGGCGGTGATGCCGGTCGCGAACAGGCGGTCGGACCCGACGAGGACGATCTGGATCCAGCCGCCCGCGGGCGGGGTCATGCCGAGGTCGACGTCCTTGCCGGTGTTCAGGTCGACGATCCGCATCGCGTTGCGGACCGTGTCCGGGTCGCTGTTCTCGAAGCTCACCCCGACGTACCGGCCGTCGTCGGAGATGCTCTGGATCGAGAAGCCGCCGGTGCAGCAGTTGATGTCGTAGGGCACCCGCTTGACGACCTTGCCGGCCACCGTGGCGACGACGATCCTGCCTTGCTCGCCGTACGTGACGTAGCCACCGTTCCTCGAGAAGGCCAGGTAGCCCCGCCAGGCCGCCGGCGCCGCGGTCGTCGCGCCCGTGTGCGCGTCGACGATGCTCACGTCGTTGCCGCGTTCGACGACCAGCCGGCGCGAGTCGGGCATCCACTTGGGGCCTGATCCTCCCCGGCATTCGACCTCGGGCAGGATCACCCGGCTCGCGCCGTCGTCGAGCGACGTCACGACCAGCGCCCCACGGTCGGAGCCCGTGCTGTCGCTCTCGACCCACGCCACCGAGGTGCCGTCGGGCGAGAACACGATGGATTGGCGCGCGCAGTCGTTCCGATGCGTTGAACCGCGCAGCGGCGCCGTGCGCAGCTTGTCGTCGGCCAGCACGTTGATCTTTATCGGACCGTCGTCGGCCCGGGTCAGGTAGTACAGGGTGCCGGGCAGCGAGGACCTGCCGCCGGTCTCGGTCCACGGACCCAGCGTGAGCCTCGCCGCCGTGTTCGACGTGCCTGGCGTGCCCGTCGTCAGCGGGCGGTCAGGAGTCGCGGAAGCGGTGGGCGGCGCGGTCGCGGTCGGCTCCGCGGTGGGAACCTCCGTGACCGAGGGCGTCGGTGTCGTGCCGGGCACGACGGTGCCGTTCGGCCGGGAGGTCACCGCGAAGGCGGCGCCGCCGGCCGCGACGACCGCGACCGCGGCGAGCGAGACCGCGCCGACGCGGCGCTGAGTCTGGCGCCTGGCCCCGCGCAACACCCGGTCGCGCAGGTCGACCGGCTTGGCGAGGTCCGCGATATCGGCGAGGTCGTCGTGGAACTGCTGCGAGTTGACGCCGTTCATCGGGCCACCCCCGTGAAGTAGAACTCGTTCAATTCGGGCGCGATCGTGCGGAGTCGGGCCAATGCCCTGGCTGTCTGGCTCTTGACGGTGCCGACCGAGACACCCAGCAGCTCGGCCGCCTCGGCCTCGCTGCGATCCTCGAAGAACCGCAGGACCAGCACCGCCCGTTGGCGGTTGGTCAACCGGAGCAGCGCGGCCTGCAGGGTGAGGCGGACCGTCGTCGTGTGCGCGTGGTCACCGCCACGCGGCGCCTCCGGCACGTCCGCGGCCAGGTTCTCCACCACCTTGCCGCGCCGCCACCAGGAAACCTGGAGGTGGTACATGACCTTCCTGGTGTACGCCTCCGCGTTGCCGGTCTGGTGCAGGTTGCGCCACGACCGGTGCGTACGTATCAACGCGTTCTGCACCAGGTCCTCAGCCAGATGCTGGTCCCCCGTGAGCAGGAACGCCGACCGCAACAACGAGGACGTGCGACTCCGCACGAACGCGTCGAACTCGTCGGCCAAAGATTCCACGCCGATCAACCTCTCTCGAAACGAACCGGCCAACTCGATCGGATCCGCGCTTGCTGGCGTCGCTCCCACCACAGCCTCCCCTTCCCCAGGTCGATGAATGGTGGGCGCCGGCCGGCATGCCCTTGGTCCTGCGCGTTGGTAGATGCGGAGCGAGTCGCGCGGCGTTGTCACCGCGAGAGCTTTTTCTTCCGCCGCCGCTGTCCGGAAAGCGCCACATCCCGCCGTCGACCGGGAGGACGTAACCTTCTGTTCATGATCGAAAAGGTACGCGTCGCGGTTGTCGGCGTAGGCAACAACACGTCGGCCCTGGTGCAGGGGATCGCTTTCTACCGCGAGACCGGCAGCCTGACCGGGGTTCACCGGCCGGAGATCGACGGTCTCGGCGTCGGCGACATCGAGTTCGTCGCGGCCTTCGCCACGTCACCGGAGAAGGTCGGCCGGGACCTGACCGAGGCGATCTTCCTGCCGCCCAACAACGTCCCGCGGCTCGACTGCGCGCTCCCGCCCGCGGGCGTGGCCGTGACCAGGGGCCTGGTCGACGCCGGCGAGGTGGACCGCGTGGCCGAGGCGCTGGCCGGCGCGGAGGTGCTGCTCTACTCGGCGCCGAGCGGCCGGCCCGGGACGGCCCTGGCCTATGCGGCGGCCGCGCGCAAGGCCGGCGTCGCGTTCGTCAACACCACCGCGGACCCGGTCGCCCGGGACCCGGGCTGCCTCGCCGAGTTCGCCGCCGCCGGCCTGCCGTTGCTCGGGGACGACCTGGCCAGCCAGTTCGGCACCTCGGTGCTGCACGGCTCGTTGCTGCGGCTGCTGGCCGACCGAGGGCTGACGCTGGTCAGCTCGTACCAGGTCAACCTGGGCGGCACCGAGGACTTCCGCAACCTGGTCGAGAACCCCAACACCAAGAAGCAGTCCAAGCTCAACGCGCTGTCGGGGGTCGACAAGGTGCAGCTTGCCCCGCTGGGATACCTGCCACAGCTCGGCTCGCGGAAGGTGGCGCACCTCAACCTCGAGGCGCAGGGCTGGGCCGGCGCCGAGGTCAGCCTCGACGTGAAGCTGACCGTGCACGACCCGGCCGGCGCGGCCGGCGTCAACATCGACCTGATCCGGATCGCCGCGAGCGCGCTGCGGAACGGGCGCGGTGGTTCTCCCGAGGAGTCCGTGCGGCTGTTCAAGTCGCCGCCGGGCACGCCGGTCTGACGTGGCGGCGGGGCGGCCGTCGCGACCACCCCGCCACCCGTCACGTCAGGGGTTGATCCGGCCCGCGCCGGCGCCCGAGGTGACGATCGACTTCACGTTGCTCGCGTTGTCGAGTTGGTAGGAGTAAGGGATCGAGCCCGTGCCGCCGGCGCTCTGCGGCGAGCCGCTGCCGACGAACACGTTGTTGCGCTGCACGAGGGTGCCGGGGTCCGAGTCGGCGTAGCCGACCAGCGTGGGCTCGTCGACGCCCTCGAAGTAGTTGCCCTCGACCAGCACACCGGCGTTCATCGTGGACGCGACGCCGTACTCGTTGTTGTAGTAGTAGTTGTTGTAGACGTGCACCGGGTTGCCGAAGCGCACCCGCGGGTGCCGGGTCCCCGAGCCGTCGAACCAGTTGTGGTGGTAGGACACCCGCAGGTGGCCGACGTCCTGCGACGCGTTGTCGTCGGAGTGGCCGAGCAGCATCGACTTGTCGTGCCCGTACACCCGGTTCCAGGAGACGGTGACGAAGTCGGAGCCGCGCTTGATGTCGACCGCGCCGTCGTACCCGTTGGTGAAGCTGTTGTGGTCGACCCAGATGTTCGTCGCCGACTGCTCGACGTTGATCGCGTCGTCGTCCCAGTCGCGGAACGACAGGTTGCGGATGATGACGTTGCGGTCGCCGTTGACGGTGAACCCGCAGCCGGCGATCGTCGCGCCGGAGTTGCCGAGGATGGTCTTGTTGGACCGCACCCGGATCATCCCGGAGCACGAGATCGTGCCGCTGACCCGGATCACCGCGGCGTTGGTCGCGCCGACCGCGCTGGTGAGCGCGGCGGCGCTGGTGACCGTCGTGGCCGACGCGCTGCCGCCGCCAGTGGTGCCGCCGTTCTGGGTCGCCCAGCCGACCAGGCCGGTCTGCGGCGGCGTGGTCGGTCCGCCGGTCGGCGGCGGGGTGGTCGGGTTGCCGGTCGGCGGGTCCGTCGGGTTGGTGGACCCGTCGGAACTGACCACGACGTCGTCGAACCGGGCCGACGCGTACACGGTCACCAGGCCGATCCGGCCCGCGCTGTGCGCGCTGTTGCTGCCCGAGCCGATCCGGGTGCCGTTGACGAAGCCCGAGATCGTGCTGCCGTTGGCGTCGATCCGCAGCGTGTACCAGGTGCCCGTGGACACGGTCAGCGATGCCGAGCCGATCACCGTGACCGACGAGCCGTCGACGGCCTGCAGCTCGGCGCGGTTGGCGTTGGTCAGCGCCAGCCGGTACATCTTGGTGGCCGACGAGGAGCGGGCGGCGAGCGCGACGAGCCGGTTGCTGCCGTTGAAGCTCAAGGGCTTCACCCGGGCCTGCACCGAGTACGCGGTCCAGCTCGTCTGTCCGGCGAACTCGCGGGCCAGCTCGCTGTCGGTCTTGGACTGCGTGAACGTCGGCGTGCCGTCGGTCACGACCGACCAGTCGCCGCCGGACTTCGACCAGCCGCTCGCGTTGCCGTCGTTGAAGTCGTCGGAGAAGAGCGTCGCCGCCTGCGCGACACCGCCCAACCCGAACGCGACCACGACGGCGGCAAGGGCGCCCGCGACGACCGCGAGTACGCCCCGACGTGCCGTTCTTTTCACGATGCCTCCTCAGTTCCGTTTTGATCGACACTTGTCGATCTCTGAGGGTGCGGGAAGCCCGGGCTGAGAACGCCTCCCGTACCCCGTTGCCGTGATGCCGGCGGGCCGCCACGACCCGCCGGCACCGGCCGGGGTTGCGACCCCGGCGCCGGTGGTCCCGAGCGCTGTGACCACCGAAGTCAGATCGCCAACCGGCGGGCGCCCGCGCACAGCTCGACGACGAGCGCGGCGGCCGGTGCCGGCAGGACGGGCCCGGCGCGCAGGCTGGGCGTCCAGCCCGCGTCCGGTGCGATGTCGGGCTCGTGCGTCGCGTTGTAGGCGGCGAGCAGGCTCGCCGGCCTGGGCAGCGACCGTCCGGCGCGGACCCAGGTGCCCCGCTCGGAGAGCACCGTGCCGCCCCAGTCGAAGACGAACGCGTCCGGCGGCACGGCGGCCCCGAGCGCGACGTAGTTGTTCTCGGCGTAGACGGCCGACTGCACGCCGACGCCCCAGCTGTATTCGTAGGGGTCCGTGACCGGCACGCGGTAGAGGTTGTTGTAGACGTCGACCTGGCCGAACCGCACCCGCGGCGCGCGCTGCACGCTGCCGTCGAACTCGTTGTGGTGCAGCGTCACCTTGAGCGCACCCACGTCGGCGCCCGGCGTGTTGGTCGACCCGATCAGCATGGTCTTGTCGTGGTTGGTGAACCGGTTGTAGGACACCGTCACGTAGTTGCTGCCGTTGGTGATGTCGACCTGCCCGTCATGCACCTGGTACGGCCGGCCGAAGTGCAGCGGCTGCGCCGAGTCCGGGTTGTCGGCGTCGGTGAACGTGTTGTGGTCGACCCACACGTGCTGCGAGTTGCGGATCCAGATGTTGTCGTACGCCGCGTTCCAGTTGCCGGTCTCGCCATCGGTCGGGGACCAGACCGGGAAGCAGTCGCGACTGTCCTCGTGGGTGATGTTCCGGATGATCACGTTGGAGCTGCCGTCGAGCCGGAGGAAGACGCCGTTCAGGCGGGCGCCGCCGAGCCCGATGATGGTCTTGTTGGAGCCGACGTTGACCCGCACCCGGGCGCTCTGGTTGGCGGCCGAGCGCACCCGGGCCTCCTCCAGGGGGCCGCTGGGCGCGACCCTGCCCCAGACCGCCGGGTCATAGGCGGCGAGAAACGCGTCCAGCGAGTACGCCGGATCGGCGAACTGCGCGCAGGACAGCGGCGCGCCGGCGGCGTCGGCATTTCCGCGAATGGTGCCGCGGACGAAGATGATCGCCGGCGTGGTGCCGGCGACGGCGGCCGCGAGCTCGTCGCGGTTGGTTACGTGGAAGACGTTTTCCGGTGTGGCCGCCGCACCGCCGGTCGTGCCGGTCCCCGCGGCCGCCCAACCGTCGCCGGCCGGCAGCACCTCCCGGGCGATCCGGTCGCTGAGCGGCACGGACGCCGCCGCGGCGGGTGCCGCGACGGCGATGACAAGCACGCCGGCCACGCCGGCGGCGAGACCTCGAAATCGCATTGAGACACTCCGATCACAACCTGGACACCTATTGTGAAACATAGGTATCGATCATTGTGAGTGTCAATAACTTCGATGTGCAGGAATGTTGCAGAGAATCGCGCCAATGACGAACGGCCCGACCGTGGAAACGGTCGAGTAAGCGGCTATTGGCGCTATTTCTGGGCGGTGACCGACCCCGTTGTTTGCAGACGGTTTTCCGTGTGCGGCGGGCGCGCCCAGGGCACACCCAGCTCCGACGGCAGCGCAAGCCCCTCGGCGGCCCGGCGCAGCACGTCGTTGATGCCGCGGATGGAGCGGATCCGGTGCGGGCCGTCGCCGACGTCGGCGACGAGCTCGTCGCCGAGCAGCGTCGGCATCGGCGCGGAACCGAGCGTCTCGACCACCGCCGTGAAGCCCGCGGTGGCCGACAGCGCTGCCCGCAGCGGCACGCCGGCCCGGTCGGCGCGGTGCGCGAGCAGGTTGTCGAGCAGGTCGACCCGGCCGGGCACCTCCCGCAGGCCGGCGTCGCCGGGCAACCGGAGGCGATCCGTCGTGTACTCCAACGTCGCGCTCCCCCGCGTCCCGGTCACGGTGATCTCACCGGGGATGAACTCCTCGCCGGCCACCGTGACGGCGACGACCACCGGCGGTCGCCCGTCGGCGGTCAGCCGCAGCACGGCGGTGTCGTCACTCTCGATCGGCCGCGTCCGGTAGCGCTCGACCTCGACCCGCCCGACCACGCTTTTCGCCAGGCTTTGCTCTGCATCGATATACGCATCACCCGGGCGGCCGGGTGATGCGTATGTGGATGCAGAGCAAAGCCGGTCGGCGAGGGCGAGGCTCTGCATCACCGCGTGGCCGAGCGGGTTGACCAGGGCGCCGTCCACCGCGCGGCGGCCGGCCCAGGGCGACCGGGCGTAGTAGGCGTCGTCGCGCTGCCAGGAGGCGACCGCCGCGATCCCCGTGACCGTGCCGAGAGCGCCGGCCGCGCACAGCTCGTCGAACGCCGCCGAGGCCAGCGCCTGGAAACCGACCTGGCAGGACCGCCCCGCTTCGGTCAAGGCCGCGAGCAGGCTGGCGTGGTCGGCCAGCGTCAGCAGCGGCGGCTTCTCCAGCAGCAGGTCGCAGCCGGCGGCCACCGCGTCCAGCGCGATCGGCAGGTGGGTCGCCGGTGGGGTGGAGATGACCACGACGTCCGGCCGGGTCTCGGCGAGCAGTGCCCGGTGGTCCGTGAAGACCCGGGTCTCCGGCGGCAGCGGCGGGTCGGGGTCGAGCGGGTTCGGCTCGGCGATCCCGACGAACGCGAGCGCGCCGGACGCGTGCCGGGGTGCCAGCCGCCGCCGGTGCCAGCGGCCGTGGCCGTTGGCACCGATCAGCGCGACCCGCGGCGTCGTCATCCGGCACCGGCCAGAGTGGACTCGACACCGTGCTTGTCGAAATCGGTGAGCCAGTCGACCACGAGGGCCCGGACCGTCTCGTCGGCGGCCAGCTCCGGCGGGAAGACCGCGGTCAGCCCGAACAGGGCGGCGGCCAGGCCGTCGGGGCTCGGCGGGGCCGCGGCGACCGCCGCGCGGATCTCGGCGGCCAGCGGGTCGTCCAGCTCCAGCGCGCGGCCGTCGTCGGCGACCCCGCGGGCGTACCGCATCCAGGCCGCAACGACCAGGGCTCCCCAGCGCGGCGTCCCGCCGGCCGCCCGGCGGTCGCGGATGGTCTCGAGGACCCGCTGCGGGAGCTTCTGGGTGCCGTCCATCGCGACCTGGGTGGTGCGGTGGCCGATGGCCGGGTTGGCGAACCGTTCGAGCGCGGACTCGCCGTAGGCGACGACGTCCACCCCCGCCGGCGGCGTGAAGCTGCGCGCGATGTCCTCGGCGACGAACCGCCGCATCGCGTCGGCCAGGCCCGGCATCTGGTGCGCCTCCGCGATGGTCGCCCGCCCGGCCAGCGCGCCGAGGTAGGCCATCCCCGAGTGGACGCCGTTGAGCGCCCGCAGCTTGACCCGTTCCCACGGCCCGGCGTCGTCGGTGAGCACCGCACCGGCCGCCTCCCAGGCCGGGCGCCCGGCCGGGAAGTCGTCCTCGATCACCCACTGGCGGTAAGGCTCGCCGTAGACCGCGGCCTCGTCGCGGACGCCCAGGACCGCGGCCGCGGCCGCCCGGCTCGCGTCCGTCGAGGCCGGCACGATCCGGTCCACCATCGTGCCGGGGCAGCGCACGTTGGCGCGCAGCCAGGCGTCGTCGTGCCCGACGCGGGCGAACGCCGCCTCGAGCATGCCGCGGGTGCGGCGTCCGTTGGCGGAGAAGTTGTCGCAGCTCACGATCGCGATCGGGCCGGCGTCGGCGCGGGACCGGGCGACCAGGGCGCGGAACAGCAGCCCCGGCACCGTGGTCGGCGGCCGGTCACCGCGCAGGTCCGCGTCCAGCACCGGGTCGTCGAGCAGCCTGCCGGTCGCCGGGTCGAGCCGGTAGGCCTTCTCCGTGGCGCACAGCGTGACCACCCGGATCGCCGGGTCGGCCACCAGGGCGACGACGGAATCCGGGTCGGAGGCGGCGACCCGGGCGTCGGCGAACGCGCCGACCACCCGGGTCCGCGTGCCCTCGGCCGACATGTCACTGACGCTGTAGAGCAGGTCCTGGGCCTGCAGCGCCGCGACGACCGCGGTCGAGCGGGGGGCGACGCCGACGATGCCCCAGTCGCCGCCGGCCGCCGCGACCGCCTCCTCGGTGTAGACCGCCTGGTGCGCGCGGTGGAACGCGCCGAGTCCGATGTGCACGATGCCCGCCGGCACCGTCCCGGGTCGCACCAGCGGCCGGCTCTCGGTGGGCAGCCGGCGCAGTGAGCCGAGGCCGAGCAGCGGGATCATCGCCACACCGGCCCGTCCGGGAACGAGAACCGCGCGACCGACTCGGGTTTCATCGCCGCGCTGTAGCCCGGTGCGGTGGGCAGGAGGTAGCGGCCGCCGCTCGTGCGCACGGGGTCGACGAAGTGCTCGTGCAGGTGGTCCACGTATTCCACCATCCGTCCCTCCAGGGATGTGCCGACCCGCAGGTAGTCGAAGAAGGCGAGGTGCTGCACCAGCTCGCAGAGGCCGACTCCGCCGGCGTGGGGGCAGACCGGCACGCCGAACTTGGCCGCCAGCAGCAGCTCCGCGAGCACCTCGTTGACGCCGCCGACGCGGCAGGCGTCGATCTGCATGACGCCGATGGCCTCGGCCTGGAGGAGCTGCTTGAAGATCACGCGGTTGGCCGCGACCTCGCCGGTGGCGACCCGGATCGGCGCGACCGCGCGCTGGATGCGCGCGTGGCCGAGCACGTCGTCCGCGTGCGTCGGCTCCTCGATCCAGTAGGGCGCGAACTCCGCCAGCCGCGCCATCGCCGCGATCGCCTGGTCGACGTCCCAGACCTGGTTGGCGTCCATCATCAGCAGCGCGTCGGTGCCGATCTCGGCGCGGATGATCCGGGCCCGGCGGACGTCGTCCTCGAGGTCGCCGCCGACCTTCATCTTCATGGCCCGCCAACCCTCGGCGTACGCGCCGCGGGTCAGCGCCCGGACCTTGTCGTCCGGATAGCCCAGCCAGCCGACCGACGTGGTGTACGACGGGAAGCCCTCGCGCTCGACCAGCGCCAGCCGCTCCGCGTACCCCTTCCGGCCGTTGTCCAGGATCGTCGTCGCCTCGTCCGGGGTGAGCGCGTCGCTGATGTGGTGGAAGTCCACGTTGGCGACGATCTCGTCGCTCGGCATCTCGGCCAGCAGGCGCCACAGCGGCAGCCCGGCGGCCTTGGCGCGCAGGTCCCAGACCGCGTTGACCAGGGCGCCGGTCGCCATGTGGATGACGCCCTTCTCGGGGCCGAGCCAGCGGAGCTGCGGGTCCGCCGTCAGCGAGCGCCAGAACTCGACGGGCTCGGCGGCGATCCCGTCCAGGCTCCTGCCGACCACGTGGTCAGCCAGCGCGCGCACCGCCGCGCAGGTGATCTCGTTGCCCCGGCCGTTGGTGAACGTGAAGCCGGCACCGGTGTGCGGGCCGTCCGTGCGCAGCTCCACATAGGTCGCGGAGTAGTCGCCGCGGTTGATGGCGTCGGAGCCGTCGCCCGTGTCGGCGGTCGGGAAGCGGACGTCGTGCACGTCGACGGCGTGGATCGTGGTCACTGGTGTCCTCCCAGCCGGAAGACCCGCTTGGGCAGGCGGTACGCGAGGTCCACGATGGTCTCCGCGGCCTCGTCGAAGGGCAGCCGGTGCTCGGCGACAAGGCGCGCGAGGAAGCCGGCGTCGATCCGGCGGGCCACGTCGTGCCGCACCGGGATCGAGCAGAACGCCCGGGTGTCGTCGACGAAGCCGGCCGTGTTGTAGAAGCCGGCGCTCTCGGTGACCGCCTCGCGGAAGCGGCGCAGCACCTCCGGCGAGTCCAGGAACCACCACGGCGCGCCCAGGTAGATCGCGGCATAGCCGCCGGCGATCGGGGCCAGCTCACGGGTGAACGTGTACTCGTCGAGCGTGTAGACCACCACGCGCAGGCGCGGGTCGTTGCCGTACGCGTCGAGCAGCGGCGTCAGCGCGTGCAGGTACTCGGTCGCCTGTGGGATGTCGCCGCCCACGTCCCGGCCGTGCGTCGCGTGCAGCCACCGGTTGTGGTTGCGCACTGCGCCCGGGTGCAGCTGCATCACGAGACCGTCCTCGATGGACATGCGGGCGAACTCGACGAGCATGTGCGCGCGGAAGGTCTCGGCGTCGGCCGCGTCGGCGTCGCCCCGCAGGCCGCGGGCGAACAGGCTCGCCGCCTCCGCCGGGGACAGGCGCGCCGTGCGGGCGGTCGGGTGGCCGTGGTCGCTGGAGGTCGCGCCGGCCGCGATGAACGCCGCGCGGCGGGAGCGCAGCGCGGCCAGATAGCCGCGGTAGGTGCCGGTGTCCTCGCCGGCCACCTCGCCGAGCCGGGCGACCCGGTCGGCCCAGCCCTCGAACTCCATGTCGACCACGTCGTCGGGGCGGAACGTGGTGATCACCCGGCCGCCCCAGCCGTCGGCCGCGAGCTTCGCGTGCGCGGCGAGGTCGTCCAGCGGCGACTCCGTAGTGGCCAGCACCTCGATGTTGAAGCGCTCGAACAGCGCGCGGGGCCGGAAGGTCGGCTCGTTGAGCTTCGCCGCGATGGCGTCGTACACCTCGTCGGCGGTCTGCGGCGACAGCCGGGTCGTCACGCCGAACACCGTCTCGAACGTGCGCTCCAGCCACAGCCGCGACGGCGTGCCGCGGAACAGGTGCCAGTGGTCGGCGAAGAGCCGCCAGATCGCCCGGCCGTCGGTCTCGGCCGGCTCGCCGTCGCGGGTCGGCACGCCGAGGCGTGACGGCGGGATGCCCTGGCTGAGCAGCATCCGGGTCAGGTAGTGGTCCGGCACGATGAGCAGCCGGGCGGGGTCGGGGAACGGCTCGTCGTCGGCCAGCACGGCGGGGTCCACATGGCTCACCGACCGCGACGGCAAGTACCAGCTCGGCACGCTCAAGGAGTCGGCGTTCGACCCGCTGTCGCGCACCTGTGAGTTCATGCTCAAGGAAGAG